>CAYNKM010000082.1:4004-7329 GCA_964397795.1 uncultured Desulfovibrio sp.
GGAAACCAGACTTTATTCAAGGCAGTCCCTGTAAGCAATTAGATAATTGATATAATATTCAAAAGAATTGATTAATGAAATGCCGCAAAACTTGCGGCATTTTTTTTTACAGGATAAAATGGAGCAAACAGGATAAAAAATAATTATCAGATAGGATTCAATTTCCGGTTATTTTTACTTTAATAACAAGGAGAATAAAATGGCGATTGTTCACGCGCAGGCAGGACATCTTCAGGATCCTGCAAAACTGGAAAAAATTCCAACACTTATCAGCGCTTATTATACTGAAATCCCCAATCCCAGGCTGGAAGAGCAGAGGGTGAGTTTTGGCACGTCAGGGCATAGGGGATCTTCCCTAAGCCAGACTTTTAATGAGGATCACATTTATGCCATAACCCAGGCGGTATGCGATTACCGAAGCGAGAACGCGATAACGGGTCCGCTTTTCATGGGCGCGGATACCCATGCCCTGTCTGAAGCCGCGTGGAGAACAGCATTGGAGGTTCTTGTTGCAAATGGAGTGAAAGTCATGGTCGCTCCCCCGAATACATATACCGCGACTCCGGCTGTATCCCATGCGATTTTGACCTGGAATCATGGCCGCAAAAATGATTTGGCGGATGGCATCATAATCACACCCTCTCACAATCCCCCCAGAGACGGGGGCTTTAAATACAATCCTCCGCATGGAGGGCCCGCTGAAACAGACGTGACTCTCTGGATTGAAAGAAGCGCCAATCAGTATCTGGATGAGGGCAATAAAACGGTAAAGATGGTTTCATACCAGGAAGCCCGCAGATCTCCACTGGTTCAGGAGTTTGATTATACCAGGAATTATGTTGATGATCTGGTAAAGGTTCTGGATATGAAGCTCATTGCTGAATCCGGAATTAAACTGGGTGTGGATCCTCTTGGCGGCGCCAGCATATCCCTGTGGGAACCCATTGCCGATAAATACGGATTAAATCTGACCATAGTAAATAATCAGGTTGATCCCACCTTCCGTTTTGTTCCACTTGACAGGGATGGAAAAATCAGAATGGATTGTTCTTCCCCCTTCGCGATGGGCAAGCTTCTGGAACTCAAGGATAAATACGATCTCGCCTTTGCATGTGATCCGGATTCAGACAGGCATGGTATTGTAACTCATAAAGAATTAATGAATCCCAATCACTATTTAACAGTTGCGGCCTGGTAGCTGTTCCAGAACAGGAAGGAATGGCCTGCCGCACGCGGAATTGGCAAAACTGTCGTTACCAGTGAAATGCTAAATAGGCTGGGCAATTTCCTCAACAGGCCTGTGGTGGAAGTGCCGGTCGGATTTAAATGGTTTGTGCCTTTCCTTTTTGACGGTCGCTGCGGAATGGGCTGTGAAGAAAGCGCGGGCGCGTCCTTCCTGTGTTTTGATGGCCAACCCTGGACGACAGACAAGGACGGACCTGTTATGTGCCTGTTGGCCGCGGAAATAATGGCCAAAGAAGGTAAATCCCCAACAGATATTTATGAGGATCTGACCAAAAAACTGGGTAATCCGGTTTATCAGAGACTTGACGCGCCAGCTGAAGAAAAGACAATCAAAATTCTTAAGGCTCTCACACCACAGGATGTCAAGATCAAGACTTTGGGTAATTCTCCTATTGTGAATATTCAAACCAGAGCCAGCGGAAACGACGCTCCCATAGGAGGAATAAAAATCAGCAGCGAGAAGGGCTGGTTTGCGGTTCGTCCGTCCGGAACAGAGCCTATCTGTAAGGTATATACGGAAAGTTTTGATGGAATGGACTATTTAAAATTATTACAGAAGGACGCGATTGATTTTCTTGATTCCCTTCTGAAAAATGCCTGATCCTGAAATGATTCCTGTGGCAGACGGGTTTTATGTCTGCCACGGGATAAATATTTATATTGTTTTATTAATTTTGAGTTTGGCCGGAGAAATACTTTGTATAAAAAAAGATTGGTTTCCACAGGTTTAATAATTTTTGTTATTCTTATCCTTGCAGGCACAGGGTATATTTTCTTTAAGGATATGGATGGTCCTGTAATGGAAATAGAACCGGCATCCGGACGTATTTCTCCAAATTCAAATTTAAAAATAAAAATGTCCGATCCTGCCGGTATTCGTTCCGTATTGGTTGGCATTCGCAAGAATAACGTCTTAAATGTAATTTATGAAAAACATTTTGACAATCAAACTACTGAACGAGAAGTCGAAGTTCCATTAAAAAATGCTCAAATAAGAGAAGGAGCATTTGAAATGGAAGTGAGGGCGACCGATGGCTCGCTTGCAGGCTTTGGACAGGGAAATACCAGAACAAAATTATTGCCGATGCGTCTTGATACTCAACCTCCGCGAATAAGCATGCAGGCTTTGCCACCCAACATCAGAAGAGGGGGAGCGGCGGTAATAAGATACACCATTGACGAACCGGTGACACAGAATGGAGTGTTGATTGCAGGGTATTTTGTGCCTGGCTATTTGCAGAAAGACGGCAGTTATTTATGTTTTTTCCCATTCCCCTATACAATGACCGCCAGGGATTATAAAAATTCTGTGCAAATAACGGCGACCGATCTTGCGGGTAATGTCACCAAAAGCCGGCTTAATCTCAATGCCTTCGAAAGGACATTCAGAAGTGACAAGATTAATTTGAGCGATAATTTTCTTGCCGCCGTAGAAAATAAATTAAAACATCTGGCCCCCAACGCCAAAAGTTCGCTGGAATGTTATTTATATATAAATAATGAAGTGCGCGCGGCAAATGTGGAAATGCTGAGAAATATCAAACTTGATACGTCTGCAGCGATGTTATGGAAAGGAGTCTTTTTGCGGCTTCCCAAATCGGCCACCCGCGCAGGTTTTGCGGATCATAGATATTTTAATTATCAGGGCAAGGTGGTGGGAGAGTGATATCATCTGGGTTTTGATATGGCGTCAGTCAAAAATGCCGAGGTTCCCGCCGCCAACAGTGGACGTATTATTTTTACGGGAGAACAGGGAATTTATGGCAATCTGATAATCATCGATCACGGATTGGGCTTAATGTCAATGTATTCGCATTTAAGTGAAATTTTTATAAAACCTGGCGATTTGGTTCAAAAAGCCCAAATTATAGGTAAAACCGGATCGACAGGTCTTGCTTTTGGAGATCATCTGCACTTTGGCATTTTGGTTGGCGGGATAGAAGTTACGCCACTGGAATGGATAGATCCCAAATGGATAAGGGATAATGTGACTTTGCGCATAGGCGATGAACTCGCCCAGACCCAATAATTATTCCAGATGATTGTTTTTATTTAAATTTATTCTGTTTACATAACGTTC
>CAYNKM010000083.1:0-3423 GCA_964397795.1 uncultured Desulfovibrio sp.
CATGCAATGGCAACCAGCTCCGTATCCGGCGCGCCCATTTGACGCAGACCCGAAAAAATTTCCTGCCGCTTCTCCATGTCTCCATAAACGCCAATATATCTGGCTTCGCTGGGAAGACACTGGTTTAAAATATCCTCGCAATCCTGAAGATCTTCAAGAAAAATACCGACAAAACAATTTCGGCCTATATCGCATATCTGAACAAGATCGAGCCAGCGCGGAACTGAATATACCGCGCTCGCCTCCGGCCAGAGCATTCTGGTTTTTTCTTCTTCCTCTTCAGAAAACACCTCCAGAACAAAACCGCATCTTATGGCCAGTTCGGCTGTTTCCCGTGCTGGGCCTTCATTACCACAAAGCAGAAGAACCGGTTCTTCTATTGATTCGGGAACTTCATTTTTTTCAGCCTGTTCATCATATTCAGGAAGAAAATCCTCCTGAATCTCCGGCTGATGCAGAGGCGGGAAATCTTCAAGGCCATCTATCACCGGACCAATTGCTTCCTCCGGTTCACTCCCCCGTCTGCTCATCATCAACCTCCTGTTCATATCCGCAATCTTTTACCGGACACATGATTTTTACTCCATTTTTGGTCTTTTTTTCTTCCAGATAAGGGTTTCCGCATAAAGGACACGGTTCTGCTATCGGCTTGTTCCAGGTGGCAAATTTGCAGGCAGGATACCTTTCGCATGAATAAAAAATTTTTCCCTTTTTTGAGCTCTTCTCCGCCAACTGTCCCTCGCCGCAGTCCGGACAAGTGACTCCTGTTAAAAAGGGAGCGGCGTATTTACATTTGGGATAGCCTGTACAGGCAATAAATCTGCTTCCTGTGTGCGCTTTTCGTACTACCAAATCACTGCCGCACAGGGAACATTCGCCAACTTTCTCACCCTGTGGCTTTTCATACTTCACAGCTTCCACGCTTCCATCACTATTTCTTTCAAAATTGCTTGTATAGTGACAATCGGGATATCCGGAACAAGCCAGAAAAGGTCCAGCCTTTCCCAATTTAATTAAAAGCGGTTTTTGACATTCAGGACAATCCAGACCGGAAGGAACACCCGCTTTTATGGATTCCATATTTCTGGACGCGGATTCAAGGGCAGGATTAAAATCGGCGGCAAATTCATTTAATAACTGAACCCAGTTTTCATCACCCTCGGCTACCCTGTCCAATCCTTTCTCCATTTGGGCGGTAAAACCGGTATCCATGAGCTGATTAAAATGCTTGACAAGTTGATTGCAGACCAGCCTACCCAAATCCGTAGGTGACAGTCTTTTATCCTCAAGATGGACATAATCCCTGTCAAGCAAGGTTGATATTATTGACGCATAGGTCGAAGGGCGGCCTATTCCCTTGTCCTCCAGGTCCTTGACCAGCGTTGCCTCGCTATATCTAGCTGGAGGCTGGGTAAATTTCTGTTCTTTCTCCAGTTTTATAAGCTTTAACTCTTCTCCTTTCTCTAGAGGAGGAAGCTCAATTTCATCTTCCCTGGCGCTTTTGGGTAAAATTGCCAAAAAACCTTCAAAAATGATATGTTCTCCCTTTGCCCGCCACTGACTGTCGGCGCACCTGATTAGCGTTATGGTATCGTCAAAAACGGCGGAAGACATTTGGGATGCCATAAATCTGCGCCAGATCAGATTATAAATATTATATTGATCCTGAGGAAGCTTGCCCTTAAGTGATTCCGGGGTAATTGTCACGTCAACTGGACGTATCGCTTCATGCGCGTCCTGGGATGAGCTTTTGGCCTTGTAGATTCTGGGCTTTGAAGGGATATATTTGTTACCCAGGTTTTCCAGGATATATTTCCTTGCGGCATCCCTCGCTTCATCAGCTATTCTTGTGGAATCGGTGCGCATATATGTTATGAGAGCGGTAATCCCCCTGTCATCAAATTCCACCCCTTCATAAAGCTTCTGGGCAATCTGCATGGTCCTCTTGGCGGAATAACCAAGACGCTGATTTGCGGCCTGCTGCAATGTCGAGGTAATAAAAGGCGGCTGCGGCGCCCTGCTTCTTTCCTTTTTCTCAACACTTTCAACAATAAATGGCGCTCCCGATATCGAAGCTTCAAAACGGCTGGCTTCTTCCCCATTTTTTATCAGGGCTTTCTTGCCCTTAATCCTGATTAACTCTGTTTTAAAGTCGGGCGGAATCTTCCCCTGTAAAATGGCATGGAAAGGCCAATATTCTTCTGGCTTGAACGCCTCCCTTTCTTCTTCCCGCTCAACAATAAGACGCAAGGCCACCGACTGGACACGTCCAGCGGAAATGCCTCTTTTAATTGTTTTCCAAAGCAGGGGGGAAATCTTGTATCCTACCAGTCTGTCCAGAATACGTCTTGCCTGCTGCGCCTCAAATAAATCCGTATTTAATTCCCTTGGATGCGCGATAGCCTCTTTAACCGCCCTTTCAGTAATTTCATTAAATTGGATTCTTTTAATGTCCGAAGCTGATCCCTTGATTAATTCGGCGACATGCCAGGCAATCGCCTCTCCCTCCCTGTCCGGATCAGGCGCCAGATAAACGGTGTCCACACTGGAGGCCGCTTTTCTTAAGTCATTGACAAGATTTTTCTTTTTGTCAATAATTTCATACTGTGGTTCAAAATTATTTTCTTCATCCACACCCAATGAGCTTGTTGGAAGATCCCTTACATGGCCCACGCTTGCCTGCACCATATAATTCGGTCCAAGAAATTTTTTAATAGTATTTACCTTGGCTGGGGATTCCACAATAATAAGCTGTTTTGCCATTATGACCTCATAACCAGCAATATTTGGCTTTCTTTTATCAAGCTGATTGCTTACAATAATTTTATCCAATTAAAACAGGGGGAAGTTCCTTATAAACCCCATTTATATTCCTGATGTTCAAATATCCTTTTGGGGAAAAGATACTAAAACCGCGCAAACGTCAAGCATGTTTTCCAATCCGGCCGGATCATATTTTATATCAAACTTGCTGAAATCATCCGCTACCAAACGGAGAAGCCATGTACAAGTTTTTCCCGTTCCGTATCCCTGGCCTTTTAATTTTAATGATTCTTATGTTTTCCTGCGAAAGAACAAAACAGGCAACCCATGAGGAGATGGAAATCTCGGTTCTTAAATCGGGTAACCTTGAGATAAGCGCAAAAAAAGATTTTCCCAAAAGTATTTATCTTGATATAAGGGATGAAACCGGCAATTTACCGCTTACTCCGGAATATCTACCCAAAATGCTCACGGCTGACGGATCGATCAATGCCGAAGTCGACATCATATACCAGTCACTCGAAGGTTTACGCGAGGCTATCCCCGATCATCCCGGCGACTGGTACTTCTCGGGCGACTATCCCACCCCCGGCGGCACACGCCTGGTCAACCGCGCATTCATCAACTACTACGAGGGAAATGTCGATAAGCGCTGACAGC
>CAYNKM010000083.1:3433-7281 GCA_964397795.1 uncultured Desulfovibrio sp.
ATATTCTCCAGATTTTCCTTTTAAGGGAAGGACAGACAGATCCCGAAGTCTTAAAACAGCTTGTCCAGTCAGGATATGATAACAATGCCCAGTATTCCGGTTCTGGTCATTCTGCCTGGCTTGCGGACGCTCTCCTCGTTCAAAGGCGTGTTCCGGAAGCTCAACGCCAAAGTCATGTAAGATTAAAAAATATTTCTGCCAGAAACGCCATCGGCAACTCCCAGATGAGAATTGGCATTTCCACTCCCGTACACCTTGAAGGCCGAAATGAGTTTGCCCAGGCTTTTGCCCAATCCCTCGCCCAGGCGATAAGAACTTCCCTTTCCAAAGACAAGGCCGAAAATTCTCCTGAACATTGATAAATTTGTAAACACAATACAGGGGAGATTTTAAAAATAGAAATGCCAAAATGTCCTGATATTTAAGAAACACAAATTTGGTATCTTTTTTGCATTAGTAGTTGCAGACAGCTATCATTCAAGTTTCTGTCAGGAGTACAAGATGGCAAATCCAACAATTTCCATACAAAATAATACGCAAAATACCAATGGCGCGAAGAAAGCGTCATCTAAAATATCATCATCTGCGCAATCCCGTATTCAGAATTCCTTTGCCTCTGTCATGGCCAATGAACAAAATAACATGGCGGACAGGAACGCAAGGCAAACCCAGAAAACAGAGGCCGCCAAAACCCGGCCCCAGGTGGCGCGTTTGCCTGAAACGGGCATTCCGTTGCAGAAAAACACTGTTCTGGCTGGTCGTTCTCCCAGTGATATGAAACGCATTCAGGCTTACGCCCAAAATAATGTCAATGTTAAAACAAGGGCAATTGAAGGCTTTGTAAGCAGCCAGAATGTTTCAACCCTGGACGTGGCAAGAAGCAAGGGCGAGACACCAAACTTGCGCACTCAGGCGGCGGCTGGAAATGGAGTGGGCTTTGCCCTGACCTCCAGTGATTTCATCCATACCCGCACCAATCAGGTGAGCAAGGTAACCCGTGTAAAAAACAGGAAGGCCAGAGCTGCGGAAGAAATAGGGATTGGAAAGCTTTCAGCCCGTTTTGAGTCCGGAAGCGACGGTATTGCCGCCATAGGTTATGACCGCAACGGCGGTACATCTTATGGAAAATATCAAATTGCTTCCAGAGTGGGCAGCATGAATAGCTTCCTTTCCTTCCTGGATACGGAAGCGCCTGATCTTTCCAAGCGGTTAAGACAGGCCGGACCTGCCAATACAGGAAGCAGAAGCGGAAAAATGCCAAGCGAATGGCGCGCCATAGCAAAAGAGCAACCGGAAAGGTTTGAACAGCTCCAGGAAGCCTATATTCTTGAATCACATTATAAGCCCGCGCTGGAAGCCATATCCCAGAAAACCGGGCTTGATTCTTCCAGCATTTCTCCCGCGATGAGAGAAGTAATCTGGAGCACGGCCGTTCAGCATGGACCTGCGGGAGCATCCCGGATTTTTGCCCAGGCAGACAATATGAGCGGCAATTCGGACAGCGCCAGCTATGAACGAAAATTAATCACCAATGTGTATAATTTGCGGGCAGGCCAGTTTGGATCTTCCTCTTCTCAAGTCCGTGAGGCAGTCAGAAGCCGCTTCCGTCAGGAAAAACAGATGGCTCTGAATATGCTTGAAAATTCAAGCAAAGCTTCCCTTGCCTGATTTTTTCAGGTGAATAAGGAAACTTTTAATTATAAAGCAATGCAGTAAAGCCTTCATCTCCCTTGCTGTCAGGAGTTTGGCATGTCTGTAGATATTTTAATATGTAACCTTACCCGTCTTGGGGATTTACTGGAAACACAACCTCTGATAAACGATTTAAATGACGCTGGCTATTCTGTAGGACTGGTTTGTCAGCAAAACTTTGCAAACGCCCTTCCGCTCCTGCGCAATGTCAAACAAAGCTGGACATTGCCAGGAGCAAAATTTTTAAGCGAACTTGATAAATCATGGCCGCAAGCCGTAAATCAGGTTCTCGATTTTACCAGAAAGGTGAATGAGGAAGCCCGCGCAAAATATATAATCAATCTTACTCCGAGCCTGCCAGCCAGACTCATTGCGAGATTATTGGCCAAAAACGCCTCCCTGCTTGGGTTTGGCATTGATGAAGAAGGATATGCGCAAAATGAGGGTATATGGTCTTCCTTTATTTCAGTGGCATCACGTCAAAGAATTAACGCTCCTTTTAATATTGCCGACATGCTGCGCCGGCTTGCCCAGCCGCTGACCGGCAAGGGAAAGGGGGATTTTCTTCTGGAATCACCAGATGAAAAAGCCCTGAAGTGGGCAGATAATTTTCTTGAGAATTACAGGGATAAAGGAAAAGCCTTTGTCGCCTTTCAGCCTGGCGCAAGTTCCGAATCCCGGCGCTGGCCCATAGAATATTTCACTAAACTGGGCCAATATCTCTGGGATAAAGAACGGATAATTCCTGTCCTTCTCGGCGCGCCCAATGAAAATGAACTTGCGGAAAAATATGGAAAGAATGCGAATCACCCCTGGGTTAATGCCATTGGAAAAACCGATTTGCAGCAGGCTGCCGCCCTGCTGAAAAATTGCGTCCTTATAGTGAGCAATGATACAGGAACAATGCATCTGGCCTCCGGCCAAAACGTGCCAGTTCTCGCCTTCTTTCTGGCAACCGCCCAACCCTGGGACACTTCCCCACTTAAGCCGGATTCCTGCTGCCTTGAACCATTAATTGACTGCCATCCCTGCGCCTTTAATATCGATTGTCCACACAAAAATTGCCTCTCTGTCATCTCTCCCGAAAGCGCGGGCGATCTTGTTTCAGGCTGGCTTAAAACGGGAAACTGGTCTTATGGTGTCACCGCAAAGGTAAATTCCGAATGTCGGGTCTGGTTAACCGGAAAAGATAAAGATGGCCTTACTTCTCTGGAACTTTTAAGCAAAGGCCAGGAAGAAGAACGCTCCCTCTGGCTTCCTCATTTGCGAAATTTCTGGCGTCAGTTACTTGACAGCATTGAAAACCCAACCGCGCAAGAGGAAAGTGATGTCAATCTTCCCGTTCCGGCAAAAATAGCGAAGGAAGCTGTTCCGGTTCTCTTGCAGACAAGTGAAATTCTGGAATCAATTTATACCTGCGCTGAAATAATGACCAAAAATCCTCAGGCAGGAAAACTCTTTCTAAAAAACATCTCAAGACTTCAGGGTTTGCTGGATAGCTCCCCTCCCCTGGCGACGCTTGCGGCCTTCTGGCAGGATTTTCGCATAAACCAGGGAAATGATCTCAAAAGCTTCATACCAGCGATCAAAAAGCTTGCGGGGCATACAAAAAATTTTGCTATGGCCCTGTCCAGGCCTGCTAACGCATAGGTTTCAAGGCATGTATATTGCATGAATTTATTTTTATAGTAGCCTCATTGCAAATATTTCCCTTTTAAGGAGAGACATATGATCATAATAGACGGTCAGCAAAGTCCAGAACAAATCTCCAATTACAACAATCTGGAAGAGCTTCTTGCCGCGATAATAAAAAATGAAAAAATGAAAGGTCGCGTAATTACCGACGTCCTGATTAATAATGAAAGTTTTTCCGAAATATATCCCCATCAGGCCGAAGACATGAGCTGCGACAATATAGAGACCGTTGAAATTCGTTCTGTCCCGGCCGAAAAAATGGCTCTAGATATTTCAGGCGAACTGGATAAGGTGGCCTCAATCATGGCCAGCGGAGCTTCCAACAGTTCCAGGCTTTTCAGGGAAGGTAAAGATAATGAAGGCCTTGAACTCCTTCAGGATCTTCTGGATGTCACCCGTGATTTTATGGGCACTCTCTCGCATCTCAAGGATCGCTATCTGGGAGGAGCGGACGAATCTTT
>CAYNKM010000084.1:0-7260 GCA_964397795.1 uncultured Desulfovibrio sp.
ATCAATAACCTACCTCTGGATCAAAAATTTGACCTGGTCTATGCCTTGCACCTTGTCCTTTTTCCGGCTCTTCTGCAGCTGGGATTAAAATACGACAAGTCAATTTTAATGACCCTGTCTTCCCAGGCCCCTATTGAAATGCTCCCCCCTTCTTCCCTATGGCCTCAATTTGACCTGATGGCTGCCGTGTCTCCCGAAATAATCAACATGTATTCCCAGAATTATAATGTGGATCCCAAATATCTTACCCACATCCCAAACCACATACCGCTTTCCTTTCTGGAAAAAGCCGACGCCAGACAATCCTGGAACAATTCAATAAAAAAGGTCTGCGTAGTCTCAAATCATTTTAACCAGGAACTTGCCGCCCTAAAGGATATCGCTCCATTTGCTATTGATTATTTCGGCTATGAATACTCCAATCCCATCGCCGTCTCCCCGGACTTGCTGTTAAATTATGACGCGGTGATCAGTATCGGAAAAACAGTCCAGTATTGCCTGGGTCTGGGCATTCCTGTTTTTGAATATGATAAATTCGGCGGCTGCGGCTTTATCACTCTTGAAAATCTGTTGGAAGAAGAAAAAACCAATTTTTCCGGCCGCTCGACAAGGCAAAAATTTTCCCCGGAAAAATTACTGGAAAACATGACTGACAATTTCCCCCTGGCGGTAGCCCAGGCCCCGGGCCTGAGGCGCCTGGCATTAAAAAGATACGCGATTGACAAATTGATTGAGGATCAGCTAACCTCCATAAATTCCAGAAATATGCCCCGGCCAAAACTGAATACCGACGCCCGCCTTTTCTGCAATTCCTCCCTTGCCTCGCTTGGCTTTATATTAAGAGCGCTTACCTCAAAAAATGAGGTTGTGATTTCATAATAAATAATTATCTTCTTTGAATATATCTTCCTTTTCCCAAGCCTGCTTCGTATATTCCAGACATTTGGCTTGGCCTGCCCAATTTTATTTAAAAATATAATACTTTTTTTACCCTCTGAATATTAGCGTAAATATGCGTTTTAATTGAATAACCTTCCAAAAAGGCATATTTGGGTGCAGGATTTGTCATCAATAGGGAATAAAGTGATTGACATTTAATCCGATAAAAAAATATACGTAGTTTGTATATTAATAACGTTTCTATACCCATAACCACATACTCGCCGTCTTGAACTGGAATTGGGAGATAAATTCTTATCTGTCCAGTCCATGGAGACGCAAAATTTGAGAGGGCATGGATAAAATTCAATTTTTGTCTAATCGGGCTTGCTTGGCAAGGATGGGATAATTTTACGTATTGGGCGTAAAATTTGAATTCCTCGCTATGTTTCTTTTTCTGATTTAAATAAAGGTCCTGGAGTATTAAATGAAATTTTCAAAATTGATTTTGACTTCTACGCTGGTTTCCCTGGTATTCATGCCCGCATCAGGCTATCCCGCAAAAGAACAGCAACAATTGCCAGATAAAAATTATATAAATACGCCTGATCCGGATTTATCCAAACCGCTCCCTGTCAAACCTGGTTCACCGCTAATTAATGGAAATCGCGGAGTTGACATTAGCAACTCCAACGTCAGAACTTCAGCGGATGAACCCCGTCCGGCAGCTCCGGCTTCAACGAAGAATGGCAAAAAAAATGCCAGAAAAGCTAAAAACGCCAAAATGAATTCCCGTATAACAACGCAAAAGGCCCTGCCAAAAGCCCCTCCCCAGGGCGCGCAAATAACCATGCAGGATACCATTTATGGCGTGCTCCGCCATCATAGGGAATTGCGCGGCATGCAGGAAGATCGGGAAGTGATGCAGAGGGAATTGAACCGCGCCAAGGCTGGTTTTGGGCCAAGCATTGATCTTCAGGGAAGCGCGGGCGGAGCTTTTATTAATGACAGTTCAACGCGCAGGCACAATAAATATAATGATTTCCTCGGAGTGGTCGAAGCCAGCGCCAAACTCACCCAGCCCATCTGGGATGGTTTTGCCACCCGCTCAAGGGTTCGTTCAGCCCAGTCAACTCTGAATTCCGTAAAGGCCCGCGTTTTTGACACGGCGACAACTCTCTCCCTGGACGGGATCATCGCCCAGATAGATTTATTGAGACGCCGTATCCTGTATGATCTGTCCAAGCAGAATGTGGAAACCCACCGGCAGATCCTGTCCCAGACAGAGGAAAGAAGTTCGATGGGAGCGGATACCGAAGCAGACGTAAGCCAGGCCCAGTCCCGTCTTTCCCGCGCCCTGTCCTCCCTGTCCGAAGCCCAGGCGGCCCTTATTGTCGCCGAAGATACCTACACCCGTCTTACAGGTCTGCCGCCTGCCGCCAATATGCAGGAAGTCCCCATGCCTCCCATGGTTTTTGACGGACCCAAGCCGGTTTTTGATCTCGCGGAAAAAAATAATCCCAAGATTGCCTCCTATCTGCAGGACATAAAGGCTCTCCAGGCCGATAAGCAGCTTGCGAAATCCACTTATTATCCTACCATAAACCTTGAAGTTGGCCCCACGCACTCCAACCGCAACCGCTATGATGATAGATGGACAACGACTTTTGATGTTGTGGGCACCATGCGCTGGAATATTTTCAATAGCGGCGCCGATTATCAGGAAGTCAAGGCCGCCAACGCCAGAATCAGGGAATCACGTCAGGTTCTCTATAACTTTATGGATACCCTGCTTCTTGATATCCAGTCCACCTGGACAAATTATCTGGCCGCAAAGGACCAGTACAAGCATTATACCGAAGCTGTAAAATATAATGAATTTACCCGCGAAGCCTATCTTGAGCAGTTCCAGATGGGCCAGCGCACCCTTCTTGACGTGCTTGACGCCGAAAACGAGCTTTATAACTCCGCGACCCAGGCGGAAACCGCCCGCGGCAACATCCTTGTCGGAGCTTATCGTCTTTGCGCCCTAACCGGCGATCTTTTGCCAATGCTCAAAATTGACTACAAGCCTATTGAACTTAATCCGGAGCGCGACCCCAAGGATCCCCGCGAGGAATTTGATCTGGGGTGGTTTAAATGAGCCAGGAACAAGTTCATCCTGAAGCTCCTAAAACTCCTGAAACTCCCGCAACTCCGGCAAAACCGGTTTATCAGGAGACTATCCGGCCCGCGGACATAGATTTTATGCCCGGGCTTTTGCGTTCCCTTTCTATCCTGATGAGTTTGAGAGGGAAAACAGTCTCTCCCCAGCAATTGCTTTCCGGCCTTGCCGGCAGTTCGCTTACCCCAAGATCCTGTCTTGCCGCGGCCAGAAAGGCGGGCCTGTCCGGAAGGATTATGGCTCGTCCCGATCTTGCTGAAATCTCTCCCCTTGTGCTCCCCTGCATTCTCCTCCTCAAAAATGAACGCTCCTGCGTCCTTCTTTCTCTTAAGGACGGACGCGCCAGCATCATCATGCCCGAACTGCCGGACAGTACCCAGACAGTTTCAGTGGAGGAATTGCAGCAGTCCTATAGCGGTTATGCGATTTTCGCCACTGTGCCCAAAGCCCCCGAAAAACGCATTAACGCCCCCCGCCTGGGCAAGGGTAAAAGATGGTTCTGGGACGTCCTGCAGTATTACGCCCCAATCTATCGCCATGTCGCGATAGCCAGCGTTGTCATAAACCTGATCGCGGTCGCTTCTCCCCTTTTTGTAATGAATGTCTATGATCGCGTCGTGCCCAACAATGCCACCGATACGCTCTGGGTTCTCGCTTCAGGTATTTTTGTCATCTATATCTTTAATTTTATTTTATCGGCCTTGCGAACCCACTTTGTGGATGTTGCCGGCCGCAACGCCGATGTCGTCCTCTCCAGCCTCCTTGTGGAAAAAGTGCTAGCGATGCGCCTTGACGCCAAACCGGAATCAACCGGCGCCATGGTAAACAATTTAAGGGAATTTGAGCAATTAAGGGAATTTTTCAGCTCCTCCAGTCTGCTCGCCTGTATTGACCTTCCCTTTCTGGTAATATTTCTTCTTTTAATTGCCTTTATAGCCGGGCCTATGGTCTTTGTTCCCCTGGGCGCCATTCCGATTATGCTCGGCATCGGCATCTATCTGCAGGAACGTTCCAAAAAGAGCGCGGAGGCCGGTTATCGCCAGAATATGCAGAAAAACGCCCTTCTGGTCGAACTGGTCAACGGTCTTGAAACCCTGAAAAGCTGCATGGCTGAAAGCCGCATGCAGCGCCTGTGGGAATCCATTTGCGGCCTGTCTGCCGAATCTTCAAGCCAGTCCCGCAAATATACGCAGCTGGCCGTGGCATCTTCCATGCTCATCACCCAGATTGTCACCGTTGCCCTAATCGTCTGGGGGGTGTATCGCATCAGCGAAGGACTTATGACCATGGGCGCCCTGATAGGCGTGAATATTCTTGTGGGTCGCACAATGGCCCCTCTTCTGCAAATGGCGTCCCTCCTGACTCGTCTCCAGAATTCCAGAATGGCCCTGCAGGGTCTGGACATGATCATGCAGCTTCCAGTCGAGAACAGGGAAGAGCAGTCCGCCATGGATTTTGGCTCTCTTGCTCCATCTTTTGAAATGGATAATGTTTCTTTCGCATATCCGGGGGCGGAACGTCTTGCCTTGGAAAATGTAAGCCTTAATATAAAACCAGGCGAAAAAGTTGGCATTATCGGACCAATGGGATCGGGTAAAAGCTCCCTTGCCCGCATGCTTCTCGGCCTGTATACGCCAAAAGACGGAGCAGTCAAATTTGGCGGAGTGGATCTTCGCCAGATTCCGCCGGCGGATTACAGGGGCCGCATCGGAGTTTTGCCACAGGATATTATTTTATTCTACGGTACGATCAGGGAAAACATATCCCTGGGTGATCCCTCGCTTAACGATCACCTTATTTTGAGGGCTGCCACTCTCGCCGGGGTGACCAATTTTGTGGCGAACAATCCCGCGGGATTTGGCGCGCAGGTGGGCGAGCAGGGCAAGGCGCTTTCCGGAGGGCAGCGTCAGGCCATTGCCCTGGCGCGGGCCCTTGTGAGGGATCCCGAAATGCTGATTCTGGACGAACCCACCAGTAACATGGATACCGATTCCGAATTGCGGCTGCAAAAACGCCTTAATGGCATTACCACCGACAAGACCCTTATTCTCGTTACTCACAGGCTTTCCATGCTCCGCATGGTCGATCGCCTGATTGTCATGGATAAGGGAAAAATTCGTTATGACGGACCAAGGGATGAAGTGCTGGCCAAATTGCGCGGTAATGCGAATGCGCAGAAAAAACCCAGACAGGAGATGATTAATGAATCAGCCTAATGAGGGCGAAAACCAGAACAGGGCGCAAAATTCTGTTCCTCCCCGGGGGAGCGATTCCATAGCGGCGGGTTTGAAAAGCTTTATCAAGTCCATTTTTAAATCCTCTCCAAATGAGCAAAAACCGGATCAGGGCTTGTTTGAACACCTGAACAAAAAAATGGAAGAGTCCCGTCAAAATCCTTCCTCCCAGAAACCCGGCCTTTTTCATGCAATGGACGCCCCCCTGAACGGCCTTTCCACTGAAGATTTGCGCTTTGCCAGCGAAGTTGACGCCGCGCTTGCTAGACGTCCCAAATTTGGCGCGAGACTGCTCTCGATTTCCGTGGCGGTCCTGCTGCTTCTGCTTATTGTCTGGGCGGGGCTTTCCAATATTGACGAGGTGACACATGCCGAGGGTCAGGTCGTGGGTTCTCAAAGAACCCAGACCATTCAGAATCTGGAAGGCGGCATTATCCGCTCCATTCAGGTGCGCGAAGGCCAGACGGTTGAAAAGGGCGCCATTCTGGCTTATCTGGACAACGAAATGGCTGAATCCTCGTTCCGCGATGCAGTATCGCAGGCTATGGAAAATCATCTTGCCCTGGTTCGGCTGGAAGCCGAATTACGCGGAGAAGAACCCAAATTTCCCACAGATCTGCGCCGCTGGATGGCTTCCAGACTGGGGATGGAAATTGACAGCAAAACTCTCGCCCGCGCCCAGCAAATGCTTCTTGATCAGAAAAATACCTGGAAATCGCGCAATGAATTGCTTAAAGCGGATCTTGACGTCCTGCAGGCTCAGTACAAACAGCGCGAACACGATGTACAAGAACAGGAATCCCGCCAGAAACAGCTTTATCATAGTCTTGCCCTGGCCATTGCCCAGAGGGATACAGGCGAGGAATTGCTCCGCCGCAAGAATTTCGCGAAAATGGAATTTCTGAATCTGCAGCAGAAAGTCGTCGAGCTGCAGGGACAACTAGATATGCTTACGGCGGGTATTCCCCGCGCCAAGGCGGCAAAAGCGGAAGCCCTGCAACGCATATCTTCAAGGGAAGCGACCCAGAAAACGGATATTACCCAGGAAATCGCCAAAAGACGACTGGAGCTTAACAGCCTGCGCGAAACTCTTAACGCCGGAGCGGATCGCGTCACCCGAACGGAAATAAGGGCGCCTGTGCGCGGCACTATAAAGCAGGTCTATATCAATACCCTTGGCGGCGTTGTAAAACCTGGCGAACCCATTATGGATTTGGTTCCCCTTGACGACACCCTTCTTGTGGAGGCAAGAGTCAGTCCAAAAGACGTCGCGTTTCTGCATCCTGGCCAGAAGGTCATGGTCAAGGTTTCAGCCTATGATTTTTCAATTTACGGCGGCCTGGAAGGGAAGCTGGAGTCAATAAGCGCTGATACCATTGAAGATCGCCGCGGTGACTTTCACTATCTGGCCAAGGTCAGAACCCCCCATAACGCGATTATCCATAATAATGAAACCTTGCCCATCATTCCCGGGATGATGGTTACCGCCGATATTCTCATCGGCAAGAAAACCATTCTGGATTATCTACTTAAACCCATACTCAGGGCTCAGCAGAATGCCTTGCGCGAAAGATAATATTTCCATTCTCCTTTCAGCTTTTGCGGTTTTTTTCTTTTATATTTGGCCAATAGCGGTTACAGCTACAGACTATCAGACAATCGAAAGGCCGGTTTTTAAAAAACTGGGACTGGCCAGACAAAAAGAATCCAGCAAGACAAATCCGTCCCCTGCCCAGCCCAAAAAAATCCAGAAGGCAGAACCAGCCAGAAATACTGTAAAAGAACCCCCCGCCCAGAATCCTCCGGCCGCTTCCGGAAACTCCGGGAGCGGTTCTTCCTTTAAAATCTTTGGCACGGTGGGCTTCAGGCGTCCGGTGGATTCCGCCCCTGCCTGGGTTGATATGCTGAATAGAAACAAAAGCGATCCAATCTTTCAGCCACAAAGATATTTTAATAAGCAGACAAGCTGGGAAAAATTCCGGA
>CAYNKM010000085.1:0-6268 GCA_964397795.1 uncultured Desulfovibrio sp.
TGGACAATGCTATCTCTAGGGTTTGCTTGGCCCGCTTGATCAATTCCTGGCTGCGCGCGCGATCATTCTGTAGGACATTGACTATGCCCACGGCGCATTCCGGACCCTGTCCAGCGCTTATTCCGCCTGAAGGGAAAAAGGGTTTGGCGGCATCCTCAAACGCGAGCTGGCATTTTTCCGCGAAATTTCTGGCTGCGAGCTGACCCAGTCCAGGCAGGGAACATAAAAATTGCGAGTCCCTGGTCACACTTAAACTGTCGCAACTGTCCAGTCTGGATAAGATTACATTCCCCAGAAGATTTTCCAGCCGCTTTACCGACGCCGTGCCCATGGCGGTTTCCAGCCTGTTTTTGTCTGGTATGGCAATTCCCAGAATGGCAAGGCAACCTCCATTGCGTTCCAGTCTTTTAAGCTCCCTGTTCAGAAGCTTTTCAAACATTATGGCGGTCAGGGCTCCATGCGCGTCCCGAAAAGGCGAAACGGAGAATTTTTCATCTGGAATTCCTTCCGAAGTATTTTCTTCAACAGGAAATACTTGCCAGTTGGTTAAAGGCCATGTTTGACATGCCTGATGCCACTTTTCAAGAGATAGACCTTTTACCATACGCGCGAGAATTACTGAAGTCCCGTCTGCCGACTTTTGCGCAAATTCCAGCGCTTCCGGTATCATGGCTATTTCTTCTTTCAGATTATCCTGCTCTGCGTTCTTGTTCATGACGATAAATCAGATAATCATGTTGAAATTGATCAATCTGGCCATTAAGCACACCTGCCACATCCCCGCTTTCACAGCCTGTCCTATGATCTTTTACAAGTTGATATGGCTGCATTGTATAGGTTCTTATCTGGCTTCCAAATGCTATTGCGTCTTTTCCGGCATATTGCGCCTGCCGTTCCGCTTCCCTTTTTTGCAGTTCCAGATTGTACAATCTGGCTTTCAGAACTTTCATCGCGGTATCCCGGTTATGATGCTGGGATTTTTCATTCTGGCACTGGGCGGATATCCCGGTAGGGAGATGCGTAATCCGTACGGCGGAACTTGTGGTATTCACGCTTTGTCCGCCTGGCCCGCTTGAACGGAAAATATCGACGCGCAAATCCGATTCCTTTATATCAAGTTCTATATCATCCCCCATATCCGGAAGAATATCAACAGACGCGAATGAAGTATGCCGCCTTCCCGACGCGTCAAAAGGAGAAATCCGGATTAAGCGGTGTATCCCCCTTTCGCTTTTAAGAAATCCAAAGGCGTATGGGCCTGAAATTTTCAGGGTGACGCTTTTTAAGCCAGCTTCTTCGCCAGGCAGATAGTCTAGCTCTTCAAGCGTAAAATTTCGTCTGGCTGCCCAACGGCTGTAAAGTCTTAATAGCATTTCTGCCCAGTCCTGGGATTCGGTTCCTCCGGCTCCAGGATGGATTTCGAGGATTGCGTCTCCCTTATCTTCCGGATCGGCCAGAAGCAGGACCAGCTCGGTTTCATCCAGCATCTTGTCCAAATCTTCCTGACTCGCGGCCAGGGCTTCCAGAAACTCCAGAGCTTCTTCGGAATTTTCACTTCCGGCTGTTTCATTTTCTTCCGACAATTTCAGCCATTCTTCCATGTCGGAATGAGTTTTTTCCAATCCATTCAGGCGCGTAAACTCTTCTTCCAGACGCCTCTTTTCCTGAAGCACAGGGGTAAGACTTTCCGGTTTGCTCCAGGCGTCAGGTTTTGCAAGTTCCGACTCTATCTGGGTCAGTCTCTTTTTTGTTCCATCCAGGTCAAAGACGCCCCCATAAATTGTTAAAACGGGTGTCAAGCTGAATAGCCCGCGCCTTGAGATCACTTAAATGAAGAATATTTTCTTTTACCATACTTTAGTCCAGGAGGAAAAATTCATGGCTGTTTACAAGCCTGTATTGATCGCGTTTTATACAAAATCCATACGAGAAGGATTGTAAAAAAAGTCATGGCGGTCCAGGGAATATAATCGGCCATATAATGATACGGACTTTTTTCTTTTATAAGTCTGGCGTTGCCATACAGATAGCCTGCCACAAAGCTTTTTCCCCTTATATGGATTCTGCCCAGATTATCAGCAATCGCGGAAATTCCGGTATTTGTTGACCGCAACAGCCAGCGATTTTGTTCCACGCAGCGAATCAAGGTCAGATGAAGGTGCTGTTTGGCTGCTGGAGATTTTTCAAACCAGCCATCATTACTTATATCAACCAGTATATTGGCGCCTCTGGCCACTCTTTCCTGTGCCAGCCATGGGAAGATACCTTCATAACAAATCAGCATGCCAAGGGCAAGAGATGCATAGCGCAGGGGAGAGGGATTCTTTCCCGCCTCATAAATACCCACTCCCTGAAGAAGTGGCTCCAGAAAATCCAGCTTTAGCCAGTGGGGCAAATATTCTCCAAAGGGAACAAGATGCTCCTTGTCATAAAATCCCTCAATTTTTCCATCCGGATTTACAAGGTATGCCCGATTAAATACCAGGCTATCCTGAAAACTTTTTTCTTCTTCAAGCCCTGGCGCTCCAAAAAGAAGAGGTTGATCAATCTCCCTGACAAACTCCATAAGCCTGTTCGCGAAAGGACGATTTGTTTCCAGAAAAAATGGAAGCGCTGTTTCCGGCCAAAGCAAAAGCAGATTTTCCTTATCCTTTGGGGGAAGCGCCCGCAATCCTTCCAGACTCAGGCGCATATATAGATTTAGCGTTGTTGTCTGGAATATCTTTTCCCACTTTTGATTCTGATCTACATTTCCCTCTATGAATAGCGCGGTCATACTTTCTGGCGCGGAAAAATCTGTTTCATATGGTTTTGGCTCAAGCCTCCATACTCCATATAAAGTCAATAAGATTATTATTAGCGCGCCAGATGCAAGACATTTTATATCAGGATAAATCCGAGTTTCAAATTTTCCGACAATTCCGAATATTATTAATAATATTCCAAGAAACCAGATGGCTCCGAGAAGATAGCCTCCGGTAATATTTGCTCCCTGCATCAGGAAAGGCCAGGAGGGAAAAGCGCCGCAGAGAGGAAGCCAGGGGAAGCCTATAATCAGCGCAAACAGATATTCCAGAAGATACCAGAGGAGCGAAAGAATGACAGCATAAGAAAATATGCCTGCCTGTCTTAAAAAGAAAGCCCCCATTGAAAAAAGGGCGCCCTGAACCGCCAGGCACGCGCAGATAAACAGGGCGCAGCCTAAAGCGGCAATAACGGGAAGCTTGCCCACATTATAAACAGGAAGGTATAGCCAATACAAGACGCCTGTCATGCCGCAAAAAGTGCATAGCCAGCCCCAGCTCAGGGCTCTGCCCGGGTTTGGCGCATAAACGCCAAGGCATACAAGCGCCAAAGGCCATAAAAAGACTGCGGGGGGAAACTGAAAAAAATTATTGGGAAATCCCGCCCAAAGACCCAAAGCCCCGGCGACGCCGGCGATTAAAAGCTTTCTGGATGACATTGGACTTGTAAAATTTGTATTTCTATATTTCTTTCTCTTCGGGAATCTGGCCCGCCTGATTTGCAGGCTCCATTCTTAAAAGACGTATAAGCTTTCTGTCCGAGTCTATGACTGTGAATGCCCATCCATCCAGGACAAAGGTTTCGCCAGGATTGGGCACATGGCCTGCTTCCATACAGATATAGCCGCCAATTGTATCCACTTCGTCAGATTTTACGTTTATTCCTATTTCCTGCAGATCTTCCAGATAAGCCCGGCCTGTCAATTCATAAACATTGTTGTCCAGAGCCCGGATATCTTCTTCCCTTGGCGCATCATGCTCGTCCTCTATATCGCCTACTATTTCTTCAAGAACATCCTCAATGGTAATCAGGCCGGATGTTCCCCCGTATTCATCAAGGGCTATGGCAATGTGGAGTTTTCTTGCGCGGAATTCCTGCAAAAGCTGCCGGATTGGTTTTGTTTCAGGAACAAAAAATGGTTCGCGCATTACCGAACTGACTTTGGTGGAGGCAGAGTCCGGACTGGCCATGCTTTTTAGCACATCCTTTGCATGGACTATCCCTACCATATTATCTCTTGTTTCCCTGTAAACAGGAATCCTGGAATGTCCGGATTCCACAATAACTTTCACCACATCTGCCAGGGGCATATCTTCCGGAACACAGTCAATATCCAGCCTGGGAATCATGGTATCCTGCACCTGAAGATCGTTGAAGCGCAGTATGCCCAAAAGCATCGCTTCTTCTTCCTGCTCCACTTCTCCTTCAGCGCCAGCTTCCAGTATTGCCCTTTCCAGGGATTCTTCATTTTCATGACCGAAAAAACGGCCCAGCTTTGTCCAGAAAGAACCGGGTCTTTCGGAATCCTGATCCAAGTGTTCCTCCATGTTACAGATTATTTTTCAGATCGAATTTCTGAAAAAATATATAACCGCCACATCCTGTTAATATTGAACAGGGAAGCAGTTTCAAACTTTTACGCGGTTAATTTATTGGCCTTTTCAGACTGTCGCTGCTCTATCTTTTTAACCCACTGTAAAATGGGCCGCGCCCCCCGGGTTGGAGAACTGTGAGCCCAGTGGATTTCGCTCGTTCCCTGTTCCAGAATGGCCCAATTGGTATATTCAAGACCCAGAACAAGCTCTCTTTCCTGGCCTTCCGCTATCCTTGAATTCATTATTTCACCGGAACACCAGAATGCTGTCGGCTTCTCATCCTGATCATCCATCTGATAGACCACAAGACATATGAGCTGGGATCCTTTGGAAAAAGCCAGGGGAGGATTTCCCTGTTTATCAAGCTTGAAACGCAGCGCGATGCCGGAGGCGGAAACGTTTTCCACCTTGACAATGGCATCCGTCCTGCCCTTGCGATACTGGCTTATGGGCTTGCCTATGTCAGCGGAAGAATGCGGCAAACGGCTTCCTGGCTTGATTGGCCATACGCCTATAACCTGCACGTCATCCTTTTGAGGCTGCACCCTGACAAAATGCCGGTTCTTTTCAACCCTTATATGATCAGGAAGGCTGACTTCAATTTCCGAATGCTCATAATCTGACCTGATTCGGCGGATGACCGTTTTGAAGGCATAAAAAACCGGACCTTCTTCCCTTTTGACACGGAAAAACACGTCCGCATCCTTGCCCTGCCAGTCCTGCGGAATAAAATTGCTGGATTCCATCTGAAGCGTATTTTTGTCGATTTTTTCCAGCATGGCGGATATGCCGTTTTTGGCTTCGCCCTCGATATTGGATTTTATATTAAAAATTTCGTATTGCGCTTTTGCCTGTTCCAGACAATCAAGAACAAATGATTTTCTTGCGGAATTTTTTTCTTTTTTCTTTTTTAATTTCCAAAAATAAAAGATAGCGCACATGACAAGAAAAAAAACCACAGAAAGAATTATATTTTCCATCTCAGGCATCAGAAAGATCCGTTTTGATAAATTAAATCAGCTTGATTCTTTATTTGCGCCATTTTTTCCAAATTAATAAAGACATTATCCCAATTTTAAATCGTCAAAAAAATACAAATAATTATCTTTTTCCCTGATCAGTTATTTTTAACTCTGTTGATTTGCGGATAATTTCTGTTTCCCCAAATGCGCGAGTTTGCGCAAATGAATTTCCAGACAAGCGACTGCCGCCGGAGTGACTCCTGATATCCTGGATGCCTTGCCAAGACTTTCAGGCCTCGCTTTTTCCAGCTTTTCCTGAACTTCGCGGGACAGTCCTGCAACTTTCGCATAATCCATATCCAAGGGCAAGCGGATTGAATCCAGTTTTCCGGCGCGCTCTGCCAGGATTTTCTGCCGTTTTATATATCCGGCGTATTTAACGTCCGCTTCCACAGTATTTATTGTGGCCATGTCGCATTCCTCAAGAACATTTTCAAGCAGACGCGCTCCCTCCGGATTACTGTGGCTTAAATCCTTCCTGAGCAAATCAATACTGGTACCCGGCTTTCTCAATTCTTCGGCCAGACTCCTGATTCCGCGCCCGGAACCTTCACCGCTATTAATGTTTATATTTTCCAGGCTGTTAATCAATATTCCGGCTTTGTCTATTTTACTATTAAATTCTTCCCAATCCCTTTGACACAACAAACCCCGTTCATATCCTTCCCTGCTTAAACGCGCGTCCGCGTTATCTTCCCTTAACAGAAGCCTGTGCTCGGCGCGGGAAGTAAACATGCGATACGGCTCCTCTGTTCCGAGAGTCACCAGATCGTCAACCAGTACCGCCATATATGCTTCATGCCTTCCTGGCAAAAAGGGTTTTTTACCTTCCAGACGCGCTGCAAT
>CAYNKM010000085.1:6278-7233 GCA_964397795.1 uncultured Desulfovibrio sp.
ATTCAGGGCAGCCCATAATCCCTGCGCGGCCGCTTCCTCATAGCCGGATGTCCCGTTTATCTGACCCGCCATCCAGAGACCCTGAATCTTCCTGCTCTCAAGCGTGTTCCAAAGCTGGACAGGATTGGCATAATCATATTCTATGGCATATCCGGGCCTGGTCATAACCGCGTTTTCCAGCCCCCTGATTGATTTTATCATCGCTTCCTGCACATCAAGGGGCAGACTGGTGGAAATGCCATTGCAGTAAACTTCGCCAGAATCCAGACCCTCCGGCTCCAAAAAAATCTGATGCCTTTCCCTGTCCGGAAATCTGGCTACCTTGTCCTCAATAGAGGGACAATACCTGGCTCCCGTCCCCTTGATAATGCCGGTAAACAGGGGCGAGCGATCAAAACCGGTCCGGATAATTTCATGAGTCTTGGCATTGGTCCAGGTTATATGGCAGGATACCTGTCTTAAGGGATGCCCTGAAGATCTGAAGCTGAAAAAAGGGACAGGATCATCTCCAAATTGTTCTTCCAGCCCGGTAAAATCAATACTGGAACATAAAAGTCGGGGGGTTGTGCCGGTCTTGAGACGTCCCGTTTCGATTCCCAGATTATTAAGACTTTCAGTCAGGCCTGAAGCTGGAGCGTCCCCCATGCGCCCTGCGGGGAAATTCTTAAGACCGATATGGATCTTTCCATTTAAAAATGTGCCTGTTGTTAAAAGCACATTTTTTGCCCGGAATTTCCTGCCCTGGCTGGTGATGACTCCGGTAATCTCCCCTCCCTCACTGCTTATGCCAGTGACATTATCCTGCCAGATCCTCAAATTTAACAAGGAGAAGAGGGTCTTTCGCACTGCCATCTGGTAAGAAGGGCGGTCCATTTGGGCGCGGGTTGCCCGTACCGCGGGCCCTTTGCTCATATTCAAAACGCGGAATTGTATTCCGGCGGCATCGGCCCACTTG
>CAYNKM010000086.1:0-7196 GCA_964397795.1 uncultured Desulfovibrio sp.
TATGTCCGCCCATGACCAGGCATAGAATAAGAATGGAAGTATTGGTGCCACGCAAATTGTTGTCCGCGCGGGCCATTGCTTCGAGAAATACGTCAATGCCCTTGTTATGAAGTTCATACCTGCCAGATATGGCCAGGATTCGCGTATCATCCTTCAGCTCACAGCGCAGGAAGCGGCTTGCCGCCTCGAGAATTTTTTTACGATAGCCCTGGGGCACTTCCCGTTTCTGGGAATAATCGGGAATAACGCGCATATCCAGACCATTTACGGTGATGACATCGGGAGAGCGACCCAGGAATGCGGAGGCCTCATCCCCGGTTATCTGGCTCACTGTGGTAAAGGCGTCCGCTTCGCGGGCGGATGCGCTTTCCATGGACCATTTGGCGGTAATATTATGGCTGGCCGCTTCCTGGGCGGGATTTATTCCCCTCAAGTTGGTATAAATATCTCTGCCTGTGCTGGCAAGCGAACGTCCCAGCATGGTCGCGTGGGTTGTGAAAACTGTTCCAATCCCGGGAGTGGTGCGCTTGATGTTGAGAATGCCCGCGCCGCACATCCATTCATGGAAGAGAGCCACCGCCCTACCCTGGGTGGGACGCACGAGACAGTCATAAATGGCGGTGATCACTTCTCCACAGGCGGTGGCGAACATGACGGGTTCAATATAATCCCATCCTCCAGAAAGGGAGTCCACGCCATAATTCTGCCATAATTCATAAAGAAGCTGATTACTGCCATAGCGCTGATTAAAATCGACCAGGATAACTTTGGGCCGGCCGGGGATTTTCCAGCGACCAAGCCTGCATTTCAGATCGCTCGCCCCCAGGGCGCTCCTTACAGAATCCCAGATATGTTCGTCTGTTTCCTCAAATCCGGCATTATTTCCAAGGGAAGGCCCAAGAAGGAAGTAATCTTCCCCAAATGTGTCTATAGCCTGGAGCGCCTTGCTGGTGACAACAGAGTAAATGCCCCCGACTTTATTGCAGACCTCCCAGCTAACTTCAAAGAGGGTAACGGGGGAGCCATTGAAATCCATAGAGACTCCTTTTCCATATAATCGCGTCCCCTTCAGGATAAGACGCGAGGTTAAAATTATATTCTGATCAGGCCAATTTCCCGATTCAGTCCTGCCCAAAGGATTAACCCGACCGAAAAGTTTTCACATTAACTTGCGTTGCGGGAAAATTTTTCAGGATTTAAAAAACTGAGAAGTATTTTGAAAAGTTAAAGGCGTTTATGTCAATGCCTTCAAGCCATAAAAAAACAAATTCTTGCGGAAAGGAAACATTCAAGTTTCTTCCCGCAAGTTGGTTTTATTTCAGGCTATTTATGAGTCTGCTCAAAAAGACCCAATCTATTTTGCGGACTTTGGCGCCGACTTTTTGCTTCCCCTGCTTTCCGCGCTGGCTATCCTGTGGGCGGCTTTTGAAGCCTTTTTGGCGGGATCGTGCTCCACGTCCCTTTCTTCTTCGGCGGCCCTTACCCGCATTTCAAAATCGGAAAGAACATTCATATAGGTAATGTACGCGTCATAAGGGCTCGGGAAGGGATTGGGCCGATCCGGAGCAAAGACGGTAAACCATTTTGTTGACATGTTGTGAAAATGATCAACAGTCTGCAGCCGTTCAAAATCCCTGATCAATTCGGGATCATTAAGCGAATAGACGCGTTCGGTAAGATTATAAATATCATGGATGGCGTCTTTCTGCATGTCATTGCCAAGCCAGGAGCTTAAGTCGCGGCCAGCGTCATCCCATGACATGAATTCCGGCACATCGATCTCTCCTACCGGCTTGCATTTTTTGGCGACTTCGGAGCAGGTCGCAAAATAGTAATCGGGATGTTCATGCATTATGGCCGCCGGCAACGCCTCCATAAAGGCAAAAATGCCTGTTTCGGCTGAATTGCGCAGGCCAAACGCGTGATAATCATTCCAGATATTGACCACTTCCGGATCCTGCAGGTTATGAATCCAGGAGGCGTATTTTTCGGCTGTGAGAGGCCATTCGCTCCAGTTGGGATCATTGAAGCGTCTGCCTATGTCCACGGACAGGCCGACATTGCGCAGCAAAAGGCGCATATTGGGAATATTCATTGGCGTATAGACATAGTTCGCGCTTCGCCAGCCAAGGATATGTTCCGCACCTTCCGCAAGAACCGTCTTGAAACCCAGTTCATCCAGGCAGGCGGCCAAATCGTTATTATAAACCAGCTCGGCATTGCGATAGACGGTAGGCTTTTTGCCGAACAGCTTCTTGATCCGTTTGGCATGCTCCTCTGTCTGGCGGATAAATTCATCGCGGTTATACAGAAAGGCAAAGCTGTGCGGACTGGATTCGCAGGCAAATTCCACATTTCCGGTATCGCCAAGCTGCTGGAAACTCGTCAGAACTTCAGGAGCGTATTGCTCAAACTGATCCAGCGCCGTGCCGGAAATGCAAAATGTGACCTTGAAATTTTTTCCATAGCGGTGAATGAGCTTCATCATAAGATCATTCATGGGCAGATAGCAGACCCTGGCCGTGTGCAGAAGAATGTCACAGTTGCGGTCATCATCCTCATAAAAGGAATTCTGACCCATGTCAAAAACGGTGTAGCGACGCAGACGGTAGGGTTCGTGAACTTCATAACATAGGCAGATCGCTGGCATCAGTTGCCCCCTGTAACATTACTATAAAGTTGTAAAAGTTGATCCGCGGCATTACCCCAGCGGATATGTTTCATTTCTTCGCGGCAATTCTGGACAAGATCCTTGGCCAGAGGCTCATAGTTAAGAACAGCGCAAATCTTGTCCGCCATTTCGCGCGTATCCCAGAAATCGGCCTTGAGCGCATGCTCAAGAACTTCCGATACGCCGGACTGTTTGGATAAAAGCACAGGCACGTCATAGAGCATGGCTTCCAGCGGGGTAATGCCAAACGGTTCGGAAACCGACGGCATGACATAAAGATCGGACAGGGCGAACATGCGATCTACCTGTTCGCCGCGTAAAAATCCGGCAAAGTGGAAGCGGTCGCCAATGCGGAGCTGGCCAGCCCTGCGCACAAGCTGGGGCAGCATATCGCCCGTTCCCGCCATGAAGAAGCGGACATTGGGCATTTTTTCCAGAACTAGCCGGGCTGCTTCCGTAAAATATTCAGGGCCTTTCTGGAAGGTTATCCGGCCAAGGAAGAGCACCCTTTTTTCATTCTTGATGCGATCCGGAATTGGATAATTGTGGGCTACTTCCGGCCGCATTACCGCGTTATAGACAACCTTCACTTTTTCAGGCGGAACACCGTAGCGGTTGATTACCGTATTTCTGGTGAGCTGACTTACGGCAACCACCTGATCGGCGGCGTGCAGGCCGGCGCGTTCAATATTGGCCACGACTTCATTTATATTTTCACCGCTGCGATCATATTCGGTGGCGTGAATATGCACCACAAGCGGCTTGCCGGTGAGAGCCTTGGCCATCATGCCGGCCGGATAGGTCATCCAGTCATGGGCATGAATAACGTCAAAATCCTCATCCAGGGCGATTGCGCCCGCCAGGCGGCCATAGCGGTACACTTCCTCCATAAGGCCGCCGCCATAGCCGCCATGAAGTTCCCAGGTAAAGCTGTTGCCATCCAGATCTTTCAGGTACTCGCCGCCATCCGCGACTCTGCCCGCCATTTCCTGAAGGGTTTTCTGATAGCTTTCCGGCGTCATGTACGGGGTGAGAGGGGACAGGATCGGTTCAAAGCGGATATTTGCATCCCAGATTTCCTGACCTGCCCAGGCCATTCTCTGCTGAACTCTGGACGTAATGGGCGTTCCGGACGCGGCCCGCAATTTGAGAAAATCATTCCCGTCGTCTCCGGTTGAGTTGACGCGCGGCAGCACAAAGCAGACATCCGCCCCCCGCTCCGCCAGCGCCTTTGTCATGCCGTAACAGGCGGTGCCCAGACCACCGCTGATATGCGGCGGAAATTCCCAGCCAAACATAAGTATTCGCATATTTGCCTCCTGCTAGTTCTTTCCGCTATCAGTTTTGCCGCTGTTCATCTGGGCGCGGCCCAGCCCAACAGTGTCCCCGATTTTTGGATTAGCCAGAAGATTTTCAACTTTCGCTTCCCAGTCTGCATAAACTTTGGGCTGGGCTCTTTTCAGGGTGACAAGCATCCGCAAACATTCCGCTACGCTCCAGGCCTGAGCGATTGTGCCATTTGCCCGTGCCGGCGGGGACGCGTCAAAAATTTCGGAGATACTGCCTATGCCGGCATCAAGCAAATGTTCGGTAAACAGGGGCGTCACCCTGTCCAGAAGCTTGCGGACAGCTTCGGCCTCATTTTCTTCGGCGGTCACTTTCAAGAGTCCGTCGGTATACTGGCCAAGCAGCCAGGGCCAGACAGTGCCCTGATGATAGGCGGCATCCCGTTCAGCCGAGCCTCCTTCATAGCGACCCTTGAAATTGGGGTCATTCGGGGCGAGAGTGCGCAGACCATAGGGAGTGAGCAAATTGACGCGCACATTTTCCATGACCCTGTAGCGGTATTGCTCATAAAGAGCCATGTAGGGGAGAGAAACCGCCAGCATCTGATTTGGACGGATGGACTGGTTCAGATAGCCATCCACCCAGACGTCGCCCAGGTATCCACCGTCGCGGGCCACCCAGAAATGTTCAAAGAAGCTCTTCCTGAAGGCGTTCATCTCTTCCACGCAGGTCCACTCCGGCTCCTTGTATTCCCTTGCCAGATAATCCACAAAGGCCAGGGTATTATACCAGAGGGCATTCAATTCAACAGGACAGCCATTGCGGGGCGTGGCCGGCGTTCCGTCAGAGATGGCATCCATCCAGGTCAGCTGGGTTTGGGAATTGCCGGCGTGGAGAAGAAGATTGTTACCAATATAGATATCCATGCCCGGGCCGGCCTTGTAGCCAGTGATAATCTCCTTGAGAGCTGGCCAGGCGTTTTCAAAAATCCAGCCAAGTCCTTTTGGATTTTCCTTCAGGAAGCACTGCAGGGCAAAGGCATACCAGAGGGAAGCGTCCGCGGAGTTATAGGCGTGATTGTTATAATCATCAAACATGTTTGGAATCAGGCCCTTGCGCATTGCCTGCGGAACCTGGGCCAGCACTTCAAGACCTATTTCGGTGCGTCCGCCATAGAAGGCAAGGCCAGGCAAGGCAATCAGGGTATCGCGTCCCCAGGCGTCAAACCAGTGATAACCGGCTATCACATTGCGCTTGCCGCCGGGAGTCTGGACAAGGAATTTTTCGCCCTCCTGTTCCAGATGGCCGATAATTCCCTGCACTTTGGTCTGAAGTTCTATGCGGGGAGTGGTCTCTTCCCGCCAGAGCGCTTCTATGCTCTTGCCGTCTTCAAGCTTCTCCGTGCCGCAGGCCATATATACGGAACCGCCTCTGGGAAGAGGGGGAAGCGGAATTTCGAGAATGCCCGGCTGGAAGAGATCCTCGCTAAAATCAAAGCCGCGATCCCTCTCCTGAAAATATTCCACATTATAATACCAGTCCATTTGCGGTTTGAAGGTATAATAACCGCTGACCTGGAAATAAAGGGAAGGCAAGCCGTCATAAGGCGTCACACCAAAACCGTTGGGAACAGATTCGGTTTTTGGGTTGACGGCGGGATTGGCATGAGTGAGCTGGTGAAAACCGCGATAGGCAAGAAGCGGCTTTAGGGACAGACTCAGGTCTGGAAGCGCGCCATGTCCCTTGCGATCCGGGCCTTCCACAGTCCAGCGCATTAAAAGCCGGGTTTTGCCCTTGACGAGGAGCAATTCGCGCTTAATATAAACGTCCCCGACCCGATACGTAAACGCCGGCCAGGGATCGAGGACAAATTTGTCCATATACTGATAGCCCAGTGGATAGAGCTGGCCCGGGTGCTGGCGGGTGGAAATGAAAAATTCCCTGTTGCCTCCCCGCACCGATTCTTCTATGGAAGATAAGAGGACCTGTCTGCCACTGGGAGTGGATGCCACCAGAAGCCCATGGTACTTTCTGGTATTGCAGCCGAGAATGGTGCTGGAAGAATAATCTCCAAGCCCATTGGTCTGCAGCCATTCCTTTTGAAGCGCTCTTCGAGTGTTCTGGCAGGCTGCCTTGTCAAACGTAAACCGCATACGGCCTCCTGTGATATTTGCAAGAAGTAAAACTTCAACAGATGCTAAAGAATACAAAGAGAAACTATGTCTTTAACCTTCCGGCAAGCGGTAAAATCCGGCTTAATTGGAAAACATTGAAAATCAGCCCTGTCAAGGGCTTTTCACCGCTTTTTCCCTTTTATTCTATAAAATTTTTTCACGCCTGTCGAGAAGCGAAGGCCAAATAAGAGGATAGAATAAAATATTTAAGCGATAATCGACTCCGGATCATTCATATTATTTCAGGGAAATGCGAGAGTATCTAAAAACAAAAAAGGGGAAGCCTTTCGGCTTCCCCAATATTCAGACCGTAATCAGGTTAGACTAGAAGGAATAAACAAAGCTGGCGTTGATGTTCCAGGCGTCCTGGGTAACAGGAATGGACTGGCCATACTTGTGACGGGCACCCCAGACTGACTTGCCGGTGTCAAGCCACATGGCGATGTAGTCGGCTTCGACATTGATGAGGAAGTTTTCATACATCTGATAGGTATTGGTCAGGCCGAATTCCAGGGCGTGGTCCTCGGTGGTCAGATACATGCCGCCGTTGCCACCCCAAGTTGCGTTATTACCATTAAAAGCAGGATTCCAATCATTTATCCTCGGATCCCAAGTCCCGCCGTAATCCTTCCCTTTGTACTTAAAGGGTTTCAGCTCTTGCCCATTGGCCCACAACCCCTGAAGGGACATCTTCTTGGCCATTGAGGTGCTGTTGGTGCCGGAGATGTAGTTGATGCGGAAGGTGTGTTTCAGGTTTTCAATGAAGCTCATATCCTTCAGGCGAATACCGATGCCCCAGGTGCCGCTCATGTCGCCATTGGAGATAACGCCATCGCGGGCGATATAGGGATCGCCGTTAAAGGCGAAGCGTGAGAACTGGTTGGTGTTGTTCGCAGAAACTGTTGGCAGGCGTTCGGAACCGTTGGCCGGGTTATTGTCATCGCCTGAGCCGTACCAGCCATAGATGCCGGGAATGCCCCAATCCATCTTGTATTCAAAGAGCAAGCTGGCCAGCCAGCCCTGGCGGTTCAGGCTGCCGTTGTCAGCCCAGGTTACAGAGCCGT
>CAYNKM010000087.1:0-7186 GCA_964397795.1 uncultured Desulfovibrio sp.
AACATGGATTCCAGAAGCCATAATTATCTGGGAGCTATTTTTTGCGGTTTAAATAATACCTGCGCTTTTGCCTGGGCCGACATTTCCACAGGCCAGTGGACTGGCATAGAATTTAAAAGGCAAATAGATCTTTGGCAATGGGTGCGCAAACTGGCTCCCCGCGAACTTTTGCTGGTAGATGGCCAACAGACCCCTTCCGGCTTCAGTATTGACGGAATGCGGATGGTACACAGGCCGGTAATCAATTTTGATCTGAAACGAGCGTCTGAAAGAATTCTGCAGGCCCAGGGAGTTCAGGATCTGGAAGCGCTGGCGCTGGAAGGAAAGCCGGGATTGACCCGGGCATGCGGCGCGATTCTGGCCTATCTCGAACAGACGCAGCTTTGTGAAACAAACTGGCTAATGCCTTTTAAACCTCTTGATTTGGGAAAAAGGCTCATTATAGACGAGGTGACAGAAAAAAATCTTGAAATTTTCTCCCTTCTGAATGGCCGCAAGGGCAAAGGCACATTGCGTCATATTTTGGATAACACCATTACTCCCATGGGTGGAAGGCTTATGGAGGATATGCTCCGTCATCCCTGGCGGGATCTGAAAATTATCAGGCTAATCCAGAATTGTGTCTTGTGGTTTTATAACCATGACAGAATACGGCTAAACCTTCGCAAGGCGCTTGAAAGTGTTCTCGATCTGGAAAGATTAATTATCCGCATCTCCTTGGGCCGATCCACAATTAGAGATCTTTTTGCCCTGCGCCAAAGTATTGAAGCCCTGACCGATGTATTTTCTCCCCTGCAATCCTGCACTGAAGAATTGCCACAGGGATTAAGCAGACTTTTGGCCCAGGTTGACCTTCTTGAAGATTGCGCCAAATTACTGCGCTCTGCCCTGACAGATGAATATCTTCCAGAAAATGGATTCTTTCGCGACGGATTTAATGCCGCGCTGGACAGGGAACTGGAGTTATTAAATCATGGGGAAAGCAGACTCCAGGAAATGCTGGAAAGGGAGAGGACAAAAACTGGAATCAGTCGTCTTAAGCTCGGGCAAAACAGGGTTTTTGGCTATTATTTTGAGGCCAGTAAAAACAGTCTTACAGATCACATTCCCGATCATTTCATCAGGCGCCAGTCGTTGGCTTCTTCAGAAAGATTCTCGACAGAAGAGCTGAAAAGCCTGGAAGAGGATCTTCTTATGGCTTCATCACGCCGGGAGGATCTGGAAAACGAAATTCTCGCGAATCTGAAAGAGCATTTTATCGGCCAGAAAGAAAGGATTATTCAGACGGCGGACTGTATCGCCCAAATTGATTACTGGCAAAGTCTGGCTGAAACGGGAAGAAAAGAAAGCTGGAGCATGCCGGTAATGGATGATTCCTGTGAAATTCACATTCAGGAAGGGAGACATCCTGTTGTGGAATCTATCCTGGGCAAGGCCAATTTTGTGCCCAATGATTTTCATATGGATTCTTCCCACAGGTTATGTTTGCTTACCGGGCCCAATATGGCAGGCAAATCCACCATTTTAAGACAGGTGGCGCTTATTTGCCTTCTTGCCCAGATGGGAGGAATGGTTCCGGCAAAAAAAGCGGTCCTTGGCGTTGTTGACCGGATATTTAGCCGTGTTGGCGCTTCGGACAATCTCTCCCAGGGTCAAAGCACGTTTATGGTGGAGATGATGGAGACTGCCAGGATTATCAGACAGGCGGGGAAAAGAAGCCTGATAATTCTGGATGAAATTGGAAGGGGAACAGGAACTTTTGACGGCATGGCTCTTGCCTGGGCCATAGCGGAAGATCTTGCCGGGAGATCCCAGGGCCAGTTGCGTACCATCTTTGCGACCCACTATCACGAACTGACCAACCTGGAAAAAGAAACAGATGGAGTGTTTACCATGAATATCGCTGTGGGGGCGATTGACAATAATGACATCATCTTTCTGCATCGTCTTTTACCTGGCCCTTCAGATAAAAGCTATGGGATTGAAGTCGCAAGAATCGCGGGAATCCCGTACCCCGTAGTTCAGCGAGCCAGGGATATCCTGAAAAAACTGGAAAAGGAGCAACCTGTTCCAGCCGCTTCCGCCCTTCCACTTCCCGGGATGAAAAATAAAAATGACAGGAGTACTATCTATCAAAAATTGCAGGATCTGAATCTGGAAACGCTGACTCCGGATGCCGCCCTGCAGATTATTGGTGAATTAAAAGACGAACTGGGGCGGACCAAAGATGTTTAATAATTTTTCAGCCATCTCCCTGATTGCGGAGAACAGGATTAAGGAAGCCATGGAAAAGGGAGAGATGGATAACCTGCCAGGAGCGGGGAAACCCCTGAAATTTGAGGATATGAGCCACGTTCCTGAAGAATTCCGCATGGCTTACAAAATCCTCAAAAATGCCGGTTGCCTGCCGCCAGAACTTCAGGAGCGCAAGGAAATTGGAAACCTTGCGGATTTACTTGACAATTGCCCGTCCGAACAGGAAAAACTCAAGGCGATGCGTAAATTGCGCTATCTCCTTCAGAAAATCAGCCTTCAACGGGACAAGTCAAGCCTTGTTATCAATGATGAATACTATTCAAGTATTCTGGCCCGACTTGAAAAACATGAAAGAAAAAATGCCGCCGACTCCTGAAGCCGACGGCAAATCATCCAAACCTGAAAACTGGTTTATTCCACCACTTCGGCTTTTTTTATTATTACTGGTTCCTGGGGAACATCCTCATATTGGCCCTTGTTGCCGGTTTGAACAGCCTCAATCTTGTCAACCACGTCCATTCCCTTAATCACTTTTCCAAAAACAGCATATCCCCAATTTTCCGGACCCTTGAAATCAAGAAAACTGTTGTCTTTTGTATTGATAAAGAACTGAGACGTGGCCGAATTGGGATCGTTGGTTCTGGCCATCGCCAGCGTATATTTTCTGTTCTTTAGGCCATTATTCGCCTCATTTTTGATAGGCGCGAAAGTTTTCCTTTCCTTCATATCGCTGGTCAATCCACCGCCCTGAATCATAAAATCCTTGATAACCCTGTGAAAGATTGTATTGTCATAATGACCGGATTTAACATACTGAATAAAATTGGCGGTTGAAATGGGGGCCTTCCGGTTTTCAAGTTGAACGGTGATATTTCCGTAATTTGTTTCAAGCAAAACCAGGGGTTTATCGCTGGCGGCATTTCCTAATCCCGAAAACAGGAAGACAGACAGGCCCACAAAAATGATATTTAAAATTAATTTTCTCACAATGACTCCTTCCTTGCTGAAAATTTATTTCAAAATAATTGCCATTTATAAAAAGTAAATTTTGTGAAATCAAGGATAATGTTGAACAACGCGGTAAAAAAGCCTATTTAAAGATATCTTGAATTTTAAGTCTTTTACAGGGGTATTGATATGTCCCGGGCATTATTACTGATTGATCCTCAAATAGATTTTATCAGCGGCAGTCTGCCTGTTCCAGATGCGGAAAAATCCATGAACTCCCTGGCCAATTATCTACGTGAAAATCCTTCCAGATACATTCTTAAAATCATTACGCTTGACTGGCATCCAAGAGATCATGTTTCTTTTAAGGAAAATGGTGGTGAATGGCCTGTTCATTGCGTAAGCCATAGTCAGGGGGCGGCGGTATGGCCGGAACTGTTCTCCGCCATTCATGCCGATAATGCGGAGACAGTCTGTCTGACCAAGGGAGACAAGTCATACAAGGATGAGTATTCCATATTTCAGAATCCCGAAACCTTGAGACGCTTTATAAGCCTTATAAAAAAGCGGCGTATCCGCGATATTGACGTATGCGGTCTGGCAGGAGATATCTGTGTATTAAATACTTTAAAAGACGGAATTAGCCTGAATTTGCCGGTTTCTTTCCATCTTTTAAAAGATTTTTCCCCTTCCCTGGATGGCGGAAAAAGTCTGGATGAATTTCTGGAGAACTCGTAATGGAACAGATAATCCGTCATTTTACCGATGACGATCTCTATAAATTCACCATGTGCTGCGCCGTGATTGACAATTATCCGCGCGCCCAGGTCAAATATTCTTTTCGGGATCGGGGGGAGACGATTTACCCTCACGGCTTTGCCGATGAATTGCGCAGACAGATTGACGCTTTGGAAAATCTGCGGATTACTGAAGACGAAATAGATTTTATGAAACGCCGCTGTCCATATATGCCGCACTGGTTTTACAGTTTCCTGAAAGGCTTCAGGTATAATTCCCGCCTGGTTCATATTCGCCAAACGGAAGAAGGTCATTTACATCTGGATATTGAAGGCGGCTGGGCTGATACAATCCTTCTGGAAGTGAAGATTCTGGCGATTATATCTGAATTATATTATATAATGACCAAACAGGATCATAATTTTAACTTGCGGGATCTGTATTCCCGTACAATTGAAAAAGGCAGGAGGCTAATAGAACACGAATGCGTCTTTAGCGACTTTGGAACAAGAAGGCGGGCTTCATTTTCAGCCCAGGATACAGCAGTCAAGGCTCTCGCTTCCTGCAAGGCGGATGGAAACGGCAAATTTATGGGGACCAGCAACGTATATTTGGCCATGGTTCATGATTTAAAACCAATCGGCACCATGGCGCATGAACTTATTTCCGCGATTGGCGGAATGTATGGTCCGCAAATGGCCAACTACATGGCGATGAAAATCTGGGCCCTCACCTATCGCGGTTCTTTGGGCACGTTTCTGTATGACACTTTCGGCTGGGAAATTTTCAGCCTTAATTTTTCTGAAGATTACGCCAATATGTTCAGGGGCCTCAGGGTTGACAGTGGCGATAATTATGAGGAACTGGATAAAATAGTCCGTAAATACAGATCCTTAAATATAGATCCCAAAACCAAACAAGTTGTCTTCAGCAACGCCCTGACCATTGACGACGCCATTTCAATTCAGCGCTACGCAAAAGATAAATGTATCCCCTCCTATGGCATAGGAACCCATTTTACCAATGATTTTCCGCATGTAAAACCATTGAGCATTGTTATCAAACTGCTTGCGGCGAAAATCACAGAATCGTGGCCTTTCTTCAACGAGACATGCAAATTAAGCGAGGATTCGGATAAAAATACCGGAAATCCGGCGGTTATCCGCCGCTTTAGGGAAGCCCTGCATATGAAAAATTAATGAATCAGGGCTGGACGGAATACCTCCTTTCATTTTGAGGAACATACCATTTATCAAAATTATACATGATTCCGGCCAGGGCCGGCTCAATCCCCTTAAAGCGTTTCTGCACGACAGGAAGCGCGTAAGGAACAAAAAGAAAACAGTATGGCTGTTCCTTGTCCAGAATTTCCTGAAGTTTTGCGTATAACTTAATTCTCTTGTCCCTTTCAGGGATAGCCCTGGCCTCCTCCAGAATTTTATCCACTTCCGGATTTCTGTAATGGGTGAAATTCAATCCCCCGTCATGCGCCTGGGACGAATGCCATATCTGAAAAATATCTGGATCCTGGGTTATGGTCCAGCCCAGTATGACAGCGTCAAACCTGCCCTTGTTTACAAATTCCCTGATAAAGGCGGCCCACTCCACTGTCCGGATTCTTCCGTCAATCCCAAGTTTTGCCAGCTGATGCTGTATCAGGGTTGCCGTCAGAATCCTCTGTTCGTTTCCCTGGTTTGTCAGGATGGTAAAAGCCAGCTCTTTGCCATCCTTTTGCAGGATGCCATTTTCTCCACGCCTGAAACCCGCTTCGGCAAGCAATCGGGACGCCTCTTCCTGATTTTGCCTGACAGGTTTTAAATCCTTGTGATATACCCAGGATCCCGGTTTATAGGGACCAAAGGCCGCCACCCCCTGCCCCAAAAGAACTCCTTTTACCAGTTCTTCCCGATCAATCGCCATTGAGATCGCCCTGCGTATCCGGACATCTGAAAAAAAGGGGTGCTCAAGATTAAAACCCAAAAAAATGTACACAGAAGCCAGATAGCGAAATTTATTAAATTCGCTTTTCCACCAGGAATCATCCGTCTGGTGAAGATATTGAAGGGGATTCAGGTTCATCACATCCAGCCGGCCAGCCCTGGTCTCCATAAACATTGTGGATTCATCTGGAATCAATCTGTACACTACTTCCATTATATCTGGCATTCCCTCAAAATAACTTTCGGACGCCTCCAGAACAATTCGACTCCCTGCCTCCCATTCCTTCAATCTGTATGGCCCCGCGCCGACAGGTTTGCGGGAAAACGGTGTTTGCCTCAGGTTTTGGCCCTCAAGTATATGCTTGGGTAGAATTGGATTCATCCAGCTGGCGACAGCCCTTGCAAAAAAACTTTCATAAGTCACCTCAAAACTATATCTGTCCAGAACCTTGAATTCCTTTACCCGAAGAAAATCTTCCGCATATGGACTTGCCGTTGCCGGATCAGTCACTATTTTCCAGGTAAATTCAACATCTTCGGCGGTGAGCTCCCGTCCGTCTTCCCAGCGGATTCCCTTGCGCAGGGTAAATCTCATTCTCTTTCCATCCTCGGTTATATCCCACTTCTCCGCGGCCCAGCATTCTGGCTCCAGATTTTTATTATATCTCAATGGAGCTATAAAAATAAGATCCGCGATTTCATGTGAAGCGGAATCCGTGCTCATGTAGGGAATAAGATTTGAAGCCTCGCCTATTGAGCCAAAGATGATCCGGTCTCCGGATTTGGGTAATCGATGTTCGGGAAAATTTTCCGCGTTCGCGGTATTTTCCAAAAATGTCATAAGACATAGAGACAAAAAACAATAAAATAAAATAAAAAATTCTTTTCTTTTACTTAATGATGATATTGGCATAGTTGATTTAATTTATCATTTTATGTTACAAGTTTATTAATCTGTTTAGACGAAACCAGTATTTTGCCTGTCGGGAAATCTGGCAGGCTCAGGGATTTTGTTACTTTGCGGAATGTGAATACCGGAGGAATGGATGAGTCGTTCCGAACATGCTGTTGTCAGAGAAATTTGCCTGGGTTTTCTTCATGATAATGTTCCCGAATATATAAGAGATGCCGCAAATTATATCTTAACCCAAGGCGGTATGCAAAAATTAAATATTCAGGAAGGCGAGACCTGGGAAATTAAGGGGGTAATTCAGGGAGAAGATTTGCAGGTCTATAATCCTGTCATCAATCTTTCGTTAACCGATCACAGCATCAGACATCAATGCAATTGTTCAGACGCTTAT
>CAYNKM010000088.1:0-7146 GCA_964397795.1 uncultured Desulfovibrio sp.
CGCGACTGTGCATGATGTTGTATTTGAACTTTTATTATCCATATGCCTGGTTATTTTTGTGATCTTGCTTTTTTTGAAAAACTGGCGCACCACATTTATTCCTGCCCTCGCGGTTCCTCTTTCTCTTGTGGGTACGCTTGTAGCCATGCACCTATGCGGTTATTCCCTCAATAATCTTACGCTCATGGCTCTTGTTATCGCCACGGGTTTTGTCGTGGATGACGCTATTGTGGTTATTGAAAATATAAGCCGCTTTCTGGAGGCTGGGGATAGTCCCCGCGAAGCCGCCCTGGTTGGGGCTGGCCAGATAGGTTTCACCATTATATCCCTTACTGTTTCCCTTGTGGCGGTTCTTATCCCGCTTCTTTTTATGGGAGATGTCGTAGGGAGACTCTTCAGGGAGTTCGCTGTAACCCTTGCTGTCACCATCGTTATTTCCGCTATAATTTCTCTTACTCTGACGCCCATGATGTGCGCGACAATCCTGCATAAAACAGGCGAACATTCTTCTCACGGCAAATTTTTTGATCGGGTCATAAAATGGTATGATAAAAGCCTGATATATGTATTCAATCATCAGCGTCTGTTTCTGTCTGTCGCTTTCATAACAATGCTTCTGGCTATTCTGCTTTATATTTTTGTTCCCAAGGGATTTTTTCCAGTGCAGGATACGGGCATGCTTCAGGGAATAGTGGAAGGACCGCAGGACAGTTCTTTTGAGAGTATCTCAGCGAGGCAGGAGGAAATTGCGAAAATATTGTTACAGGATCCGGCTGTTCAGGATGCGGTTTTTTTTGTGGGGGTTGATGGGATTAATCAGACAATTGCGACTTCCCGCTTTACAGCCGCGCTCACTCCCCTTGCGGACAGGGATGACAGGGCGAAAGCCATAGCTCAAAGGCTGATGCGCGCTCTTGAGGCTCTTCCTGGAATTTCGGCCTATGTTCAGCCTGTACAGGATCTTACCATTGAAGACAGGATTTCCCGGACACAATATCAGTTTACCGTGGAGGCGCTTAATCAGGAGCAGCTTGAAGAATGGATTCCAAGAATAACGGCGCTTCTGGAAAAAGAAAAATCCCTCTCCAATGTCGCAAGTGATCTTCAGACTCCCGGCCGCATGGCATGGCTGAATATCAACCGCGACGCGGCCTCAAGACTGGGCATCAGTATGAGCGATATAGATAACGCGCTTTATGACGCCCTGGGACAAAGGCTGATTTCAACAATATTTACCCAGACAAACCAGTACAAGGTCGTGCTGGAGAGCGCGCCCGGTTTTCGCAATAATCCGAGAGATCTTGAAAATATCTTTGTAAGCGGTTCAGACGGGACGCCCGTACCACTCACCAGTATCGCAACCGTGGAAGAAAGACCCGTACGTCTTTCCATAGGGCGGCAAAGCCAGTTTCCCGTAGCCACAATTTCATTTAACGTGGCCGATGGCTTTTCCCTTGGAAAAGCGGTAGATACGGTGCTTGCCGTTGAAAAACAAATTGGTTTGCCTCCGGCATTAAATACCAGCTTCCAGGGAGCGGCCAGGGCTTATCTTTCTTCATCTGATAATCAGGCCTGGCTTATTCTGGCCGCCATTATAACCATGTATATTGTTCTTGGGGTTCTTTATGAGAGCTATGTACACCCCCTGACAATTCTTTCCACCCTCCCTTCCGCCGGAATTGGGGCCTTGCTTGCCCTTATCATTGCCCATATGGAGCTGGGTGTCGTAGGCATAATCGGAATTATTCTATTAATTGGGATAGTAAAGAAAAACGCGATAATGATGATTGATTTTGCCCTGGAAGCGGAAAGAAATGAAGGTAAAACAGCTCTTGAGGCCATTCATCAGGCTTGTCTTTTGCGATTACGACCTATTTTAATGACCACAATGGCGGCCTTGCTTGGCGCTTTACCTCTGATGATAGGCTGGGGCATGGGCGCGGAATTACGCAGACCGCTGGGAGTAACCATGGTAGGGGGACTAATCTTAAGCCAGATTCTTACCCTTTTTACCACTCCCGTGATTTATCTGTTTTTTGATCGTCTCGCCACAAAAAGACGTTCCAAAAAACGCGTCCTGCAGGAAGAAGCGCATGAAAGCTGAACAGCCCGACTCTTCCGGCAAAGATTCCGGCGCTTCCGCGAAATATCTCTCTTTTAATATTTCAGCTCCCTTTATTCGCCGTCCCGTCGCCACTACCTTGCTTACAATCGCTCTTGCGCTGGCCGGTATTATCTCTTTCTATCTGCTTCCGGTCGCGCCGCTTCCCCAGGTTGATTTTCCAGTCGTGGTTGTCAGGGCAAGAATGCCTGGAGCATCTCCGGAGACAATGGCCTCAACAGTCGCCACCCCGCTTGAGAGGGCTCTTGGGAGAATTGCCGGTGTAAATGAAATCACATCCAGCAGTAGCCAGGATTCCACAAACGTTATTCTGCAATTTGATTTGGAGCGAAATATAGAGGGAGCCGCCCGGGACGTCCAGGGCGCGATAAATGCCTCCAGATCCACCTTGCCGACAATGCCTTCCAATCCTTCTTATCGCAAGGTCAATCCAGCCGGCGCGCCCATAATGATTTTATCAATCACTTCCGATGTTCTGGACAGGCATCAGCTTTATGACGCCGCGTCAACGGTTTTGGCTCAAAAGATTTCCCAGATACCAGGAGTGGGAGAAGTCACTGTGGGCGGTGGCGCGTTGCCTGCAGTGCGGGTCGAAGCGATTCCTGACGCGGTAAACAGGCTTGGCATCAGTATGGAAGAAATCCGTAAAACCCTGCAAAACGCCAATGCCCATCTCCCCAAAGGCCTTATTGAAAATGATAAGCAAAGCTGGCTTATCGGCGCTTCCGATCAGCTGGACAAGGCGGAAGATTACAAGCCATTAATCGTGGCTGAAAAAGATGGCAAGACCATCCGTCTTTCTGATGTGGCAAGAATTATTGATTCCTCCCAGGACGTCCGCAATATGGCTTTTGCCAATGGCAAGCCCGCGGTTCTTCTCATTATTTTCCGATCTCCCGGGGCAAATATTATTGAAACTGTGGATCGGATAAAAAATATGTTGCCCCAGCTGGCCTCGTGGCTTCCCAAAAGCGCCGATCTTTCCCTGAGGATGGATCGATCCATCACAATTCGCGCTTCGCTTAAAGAAGTGGAGAAAAGTCTGACGCTCTCCGTCGCGCTGGTCATTCTTGTGACTTTTATCTTTTTGCGCAATGTCAGGGCAACCGTAATCCCTGCGGTGGCCGCGCCAGTTTCCCTGATAGCCACTTTTGGGGTGATGTATCTCTGCGGATATAGCCTGGATAATCTTTCCCTTATGGCTCTGACAATTTCAACCGGTTTTGTGGTGGATGACGCCATTGTTGTCCTTGAAAATATAGTGCGACGTATTGAAATGGGAGAAAGTCCCCTGCAGGCCGCCTTTCGAGGCTCAAGGGAAGTCGGCTTTACGGTTGTTTCAATTTCCATTTCCCTTGTGGCGGTCTTCGCCCCGATAGTTTTTATGGGCGGCTTGATTGGAAGGCTATTTAGGGAATTCGCGGTAGTCCTGACCGCCTCCGTTCTTATATCCATGCTGGTGTCTTTGACCACTACCCCCATGATGTGCGCGCAGCTATTAAGGCCATATGGGGAACAGGTTTCAAGCCTCAAGAAAAAACTGCAGCTTCTCCGCAAGGGCAGTCTCAAGCCTCTGGCGCGCCTGTTCCTGCGCATATCTCTTGGCTGGGCCAATATCCTGAATGGTATGCAAACTGGATATGGAAAAAGCTTATCAGTTACGCTTCGCCATCCCCGTCTGACCCTCTTTACGCTTTTACTGGTCATTGCGGGCAATATCTGGCTTTATATTATCATACCAAAAGGTTTTTTCCCGCAGCAGGACACCGGCATTCTTATGGGAGGCATCAGGGCCGATCAAAGCGCTTCCTATCAGTCTCTGGTGGGAAAGCTGGAAGGTCTGGTAAACGCGATAAAAGAAGATCCGGCAGTCAAGGAGGTTTCAGCGCATATTTCTGGCGCGCGCGCCGGAGGCGGACTTTTTGTGGCGCTCAAACCTCTTGAAGAAAGGAAAATAAGCGCGGCCAATGTCGTCAAACGCCTCCGGGGACGGCTTTCCTCACAACCAGGACTGCAAATTTTCCTGTCTCCAGCCCAGGACATCATGATGGGAGGCCGATCTGCCCGTTCCGGTTATCAATATACCCTCCAATCCGATAATCTGGATGAACTCAGGGAATGGGGACGAAAAATGCAGGATGCCCTTGCGGAAAATTCTCTCTTTAAAGATGTAAACAGTGATATAGAGGAAAGAGGGCTTCAGACAACCCTGACGGTTAACAGGGACGCTCTAGCCAGACTGGGCATAACAATGAGTCAGGTGGATTCCGCGCTTAATAACGCTTTTGGCCAGCGCCAGGTATCCACAATTTACAGGGATAAAAACCAGTACAGGGTTGTTCTGGAATACGATGGCGATTGGCTTCAGGATGCGTCCGCCCTGGAAAAAGTCCGCCTTGAGGGACGTAATGGCCTGATTCCCCTGTTATCTGTCGCCGAGGTCGGGCCAGGCTTCGCGCCTCTATCTGTCGCGCACCAGGGACAATTTGCCGCTGTCACCATCTCTTTTAATCTGGATCCAGGAGTATCCCTTTCCCAGGCTGAAGAGGCCATAAAAGAACTCAGGGTAAAGATGGGAATACCGACGTCAATTGTCGGATCGTTCCAGGGAACGGCCAAATTATATTCTGATACAATGAAAAATCAGGTTCTGATGATCCTGGCAGCTATTGCGGCCCTATACATTGTTCTGGGAATTCTTTACGAAAGTCTTATTCATCCCCTGACCATTCTTTCAACCCTGCCATCGGCCGGGGTTGGCGCCTTGCTTGCCCTGATTCTTTTTCACATGGAATTTAGCGTCATTGCCCTGATAGGTGTGCTGCTTTTGGCTGGCATTGTCAAAAAGAATGCGATTATGATGATTGACTTCGCCCTCGACTTGCAGAGAAATCAGAACCTGCCGGCCAAAACCGCAATCCATGAGGCCGCGCTTTTGCGCTTCAGGCCAATTATCATGACCACTGCCGCCGCAATTATGGGCGCTATTCCTCTTGCCATGGGAAAAGGAGATGGAGCGGAAATTCGCCAGCCGCTTGGCATAACCATTGTAGGAGGGTTGCTTGTAAGTCAGCTTCTCACCCTATATACAACGCCTGTCGTATATCTTTATCTGGATCGCGCAAGCAGGATCTTCACAAGAATTCGGCGAAAGCCAGTACGCGCCAGGACACAAAAATCCGATCTTCCTGTTGTCCAAACAGAACAATAGGTAGAATTTTATGAAACTATTGCTCTTTTGAAGACTCTTCGGGCAGTTCCACGGTTATATGATCAGCCTCCCTGTTGCGCAGGGAAATGGTCACCCCGCCAATCCGCAAGGCAACCGGATCTTTTAAGGGAGCACGGCCTACAACGGAAACGGTCGCGCCAGGAATGAGTCCCATATCCCTTATTCTTTGATTAATGATTCCCTGCGCTTCCACCCGTGAGATCTTTCCGCTCTGTCCAACTTTTAATTCTCTTAATTTTACTACACGAGACATATGTTCCCCATATTCAGATAATATTATCCGAATTAGTCTGAATAAGTAACAGATTTAATTTTCATTCTTACTATGACCCGATCAGAAAAATAGGTCAAGAAAAAAGAAAGTCATTTTCAAAAAAAGAGAAGAATTTATAGGGCGGGAACAAGAAGCGCAAGATCAAGAAGATGCTTAATCAGGGAAGATAAAGGCAGACCGGCCACATTTGTCCAGGATCCGTTGACTGATTTTACCAGAAAGGCTCCTTTGCCCTGAATGGCGTAAGCTCCGGCTTTATCCAGAGAGTCCCCGGATTGGGCATAAAGTCTTAAAATCTCCGGAGTCCAGGAATAAAAAGTTACCTGGGAAACTTCAGCAAAACTGTTTTCCCTGATAATTTCTCCTTCATTCCATATAAGATATACACAGCTTAAAACCTGATGTGTTTGTCCTGAAAGACTTGCAAGCATCGTAAATGCTTCTTCGACATTTTTGGGTTTACCCATTATCTTGCCGTCCAGACAAACTATTGTATCAGCCGAGAGCACAAGAAAGGGATTTGTGCCAGATACAAGAGGCAATGCGCCATGAGCCTTGGCTTTGGCCGCGCGTGAGACATAGGAAACAGGATCTTCATTATCCAGGGCTTCAGGCTCTATTCCTTTTGGACGGAGAATAGTGAAGGGTATCCCCATATTTTCAAGAAGATCCTTGCGGCGGGGAGATTCTGAAGCGAGAAAAAATTGACGCCTGTCTTTCAAAATAAAGATCTGAGATATGGGCCTGGTCATTTGTTATCTTGCTTTTGGTTCATGTCTCAGGATTTCGTTATCATTCAAGTCCAAAACCCTGAAAACCCCGTCTTCGTATATTCCGTAGCTGCGGGGAAAATTGCCCTTGGGAAGTGAAAGCGAGCCGGGATTCCAGAAATGAAGACCCTCCAGGGTTTCTCCCCTGGGAACATGAGTATGGCCGCGGAGAATAACGGTTCCCTCTTTCAGTCCGGGCACTGGCGGAACCTCGGGAATCCTGTGTCCATGTGAAGCATATATATGGAGATTGTCCAAATCGATCCAGGCATCTTCCGCTACCCGAAAAGGGAGAAGCCCAAGATCGACTTCAGCGTCACAGTTGCCTCTAATTGCGGTAATATTACAGGGAAGCTCATTCAGGGCCTTTATATCATTTAAAACCGACAAGGTATCGTAGTTATTGGGAAGTGGGTTACGAGGGCCATGATAAACCAGATCTCCCAGAAGGATGAGATGTTCCGGATTAATTTCCCGGGCTTTCTCCAATAAAAAATGAAGGCTGGAAAGAGAGCCGTGCAAATCGGAAGCGATTATTGCTTTCATTTATTTTCTTCCTGGCCATCTTTAAATGGTATGGCCCTCTCAATGAGCATTACAGGGATTTCATCCTCAATTGGATAAAGCAATTGGCACTTTGCGCATAAAAAACCGTGACCGTTTTGACCATGTTCCTGATATGTCAGCGAACCCCGGCAGGCCGGACAAGCCAGAATATCAAGAAGTTCCTTAATTTGCATCATATGTT
>CAYNKM010000089.1:0-7057 GCA_964397795.1 uncultured Desulfovibrio sp.
TTGGCAAGACAATGAGAATTCAGGAATAAAAATTTAAATAAAAAAACCCCGATAGCCGGGGTTATATGAGGATAGCGGTAGTGACTCTTATTCAAAACGCGAGGCTTTTGTTATCAGGACCATATCTTTGGGTACGTCGTCATGGACGCCGACGCTAGTGGTTTTAACCTTGGCGATTTTATCCACAGTGTCCATGCCATCCAGAACCTTGCCAAAAACGGCATACCCCCATCCTTCAGGATTTTTGGAGGTATGATTTAGAAAATCATTATCGGCATGGTTAATAAAAAACTGGGAAGACGCGCTATGCGGATCCATTGTGCGCGCCATGGCTATTGTTCCCCGTTCATTTTTGAGGCCATTATCCGCTTCATTTTTAATGGGGGCATTGGTTGGTTTCTCTTTCATGCGGGCATCCATGCCTCCGCCCTGAATCATGAAGCCGGGTATTACGCGATGAAAAATGGTATTATCATAAAAACCATCGTCAACGTATTTTAAAAAGTTCTCAACAGTTTCGGGAGCTTTTTCCGGATCAAGCTCCAGGAGAATATCGCCTGAGGTTGTTTCCAGAAGCACCTTTGGTTTGTTATCATCACTCATTTGGATCTCCTTTATAATTTGGGAAAGCTAGCGCATCAGCGCCGGCATAAAGGTGATAATCGAGGGGAAGTATGTAAAGATAACCAAATCGACAAGAAGCATCAGGAGATAGGGCATAACCTTCACAGTCACCTTGTCAATGGATACACCCGTTATGGAAGAAACAACGAAGAGATCCAGGCCAACGGGAGGGGTGATGCAGCCTATCGCGAGGTTGACAACCATGAGGACGCCAAAGAATACGGGATCTATGCCCATGCCAAGAGCTACTGGCAGAAGGATAGGCGTAAGGATTACTATTGCGGCAGAGGCGTTAATCAGTGTTCCTATAAAGAGCAGAAGGACGTTGACCAGCATCAAAAAGACCAGGGGACTGCTTGTCATGGACGCGAAGGACTCCGCAAGCATGTGGGGAACCTGGGCATTGGTCAGAATCCAGCCGAAAAGATTGGCCGCGCCAACCACAAACATAATCATGGTCGTATTGTAGGCGGCATTTAGCAGTGTGCGGGGCAGATCCTTGATTTTCAGCTCCTTGTAAATGAAGAAGCCAACCAGGGCTCCGTAAACCGCCGCCACTGCCGCGGCTTCTGTCGGAGTAAAGATGCCGCTGTAAATTCCACCCAGGATAATTACCGGCATCATCAGGGCCCAGAAGCAATCCACAAAGGACCTGGCGATTTTCGCAAGGGAAAAAACACCCTCTCCGCGGTAGCCATTCTTTTTGGAAATAACCCAGCTTACAACGCACATGGTTACGCCCATGATTATGCCGGGCATAAAGCCGGCCATGAACAGGTCGGCGATACTTGTATTGGCAATTGAACCATAGACGACCATCGTGATTGAGGGAGGAATCACAATGCCTACGGTTCCGCCGCTGGCGACGACCGCGGCCGCGAAGGAGCGCGGGTAGCCGCGTTTTTCCATTTCAGTAATCATGGCCGCCCCGATCGCGGCGGTGGTAGCCGCGGACGAACCTGAAAGAGCGGCAAAGAACATGCCCGCCACAGCGACAACCAGGGCCAGTCCTCCGGCCAGGGCGCCGACAAGGGCCATGGAGAAATCCACAATTCTTCTGGTCACACCTCCTTCGCTCATGAAAGCTCCGGCGAGCATGAAGAAAGGGACCGCCATAAAGGAAAAGGAATCAACAGAGGTAAACATGCGCTGGACGACGACAACCAGGGGCATGTCGAGGACAGCATAGAGCACGATGGCGGAAGACAGGCCAAGACCCACGCCAATGGAAGCTCCGGTAGCCAGAATAATAAAGAAGGAGACAAGAATTACCCAGAGTGTCATTTGTGCCTCCTATTTGATTTCCGACGCGGGCGTTTTCAGGACGTTGACAAGGTTGGCCACACTATAGATAAGCATGACGGCGCAGCCGAAGGGGATAACCGAATAGACCCAGGACATGGGAATCTGCATTGCGGGGGAAGTCTGGTAATTGGTGCGGATTACCATTATTATGCCATACCAGACCATAATTCCCATAAAGACAATAGTGAATATATCCGCCAGGATATTGAGAAACTTGAGGGTCGCGCCCTTGACCCTGCTTGTCAGGGTTTCGATAGCCATGTGTCCGCCATAACGGGCCACCAGGGGAAGGGAAAGAAAGACAACCCAGACGAACAGGTATCTGGCAAGTTCCTCACCGAAATAAGGTGTATAATTAAAGACATAACGGCTTATAACCTGCGCGAACACCAGCAGGAGCATAACGCCATTGCCTATAACCACCAGGGCTTTTAAAAACATGTCCAGCCAATTGAATAATTTGTCCACGGCCCACCCGTTTGTTAGCTAAACCCTTGAAGATATTGAAAGTTTATTAAATATGTTTAACAGCCCGAATTTGAATCCGGGCTGAAATAAACCTGAAGTTATTGCGCACTCTTATTTGACATCCTGAATGGCTTTAATATTCTTGTCTCCAAAACGTTTCACATAGCTGTCCCAGACCGGTTTGGTTGCCTGGGCAAAAGGTTCTTTGTCAATAACCTCAATCACTTCTGTGGTTCCGGCATCCTTGATTTGCTGCAGGAATTTTCCTTCCAGATCGCGGCAAAGCTGGCGTTCCCAGTCGCGGGTCTCTTCGGCCGCCTGGGTTATAATTTTCTGTTGTTCCGGCGTAAGTTTATTCCAGGCCATTGTGCTGATCAGGAGCGGTTCGGAAGCGTATGTATGGCCTGTCAGGGAAAGGTGCTTTTGCACCTCATTGAAACGCTTGGTCGCTATGTGGGCAAGAGGATTTTCCTGACCATCAATTACGCCTTTTTGCAGGGCCGTATAGAGCTCGCTCATTGCCATGGGAGTAGGACTGGCATTGAGGGATTTCATCATTTCAATATAGAGGGGCTGTTCCATGACGCGCATTTTCAGTCCCGTCATATCTTCTGGAGTCTTGATTGGCTTTTTGTTATTTGTCATATGGCGCACGCCATTTTCCCAGATAGCCAGGGTTTTCAGGCCCCTGTCCTCGCCCTTTTTTGCCAGTTCCATTCCGACAGTATCAAGGGCCTTATAGGCATGATTGACATCGCGGAAAATAAAGGGGAGGTCAAATACCGCGACTTCCGGGACAAAATTCCCCATTACGGCAGTTCCGGTAAGGGTCATGTCAACTGTTCCCAGCCCCAGACCTTCCACCAGATCCCTCTGGTTGCCGAGCTGGCTTGAGGGATAAACCTTTATCTCAATTTCGCCATTACTTAATTCCTTTACCCGTTTGGCAAAATGATCGGCTCCCTGTCCGTACGGATTTTCCGGTTCGGCTATATGACCGAGCTTCAACGTGACTGGAGCGGCCATGGCAAGAGAGGCACCCAAAAGAAGAAGACAGAGTGTGAAAAGAACTTTTTTCAGCATGATTTAAACTCCCATTTTATTAAAAAACTGGACTTCGGAAAATCTTTTTGATCAAGATAAGGCAAGACTATTTTTATAAAGCTTTTTCCGCAAGTATTTTTATAAAAATTATTTCCTTATTTCAGAAAAATACCCTCCCCATCCTCTTCATGACCTGATTGGCAGGCGTCCTTTTTGAGCAAAATGATCAACCAGGTCAAATCCGGTCCTGTTTCCCAAAAAATTGCCTGTTGATATATTTTGTTTAAATATGGGAAGATCCTCCTCGAATTTTTCAAGAAAGCGCGCATTGAGATCTTTCATACGGGCCTTGCGTCCGTAACCAAGTTTTTCCAGGTAGAACGCGTTGAATCTTTGCTCCACCATGGATTCTATTGGAAGGGAGAGAATGGGCTTTCCCAGAAACAGGGCTTCACCCATCAGGGTATGGCTTCCACCCTGAATCACATAACTGGCGCCGCTCAATAAATCCAGGAACTCGTCCTCGCTTTTTGGCCTGAAATATATGTTGCCAGTCTTTCCCTCTTCCTTGCCATAGCCGAAAACATAGGCTTTGCGCCTGGTTGAAGTTTTTAAAAAATCTATAAGGGCCTTGTCTGTTGAATTTGACTGATAGACAAGAATATGCCCGCTATCCGTCGGATCAAGTTCCATGAGGCGTTTCCGTAAAATCGGAGGCGCTACTTGTACCTTGTATTCTGGCAGGGCAGGCGGATTATAAAAAGAAATCACAAGATTATAATCGGTAGGGGGGAACAGATAGCGGGGGCTTAATCCCTGGAAAAACGCATCCCACTTTAAATCCGAAGGCAAATCATGCTGACAGCAAGTTATTATGTGCTGATGATCCAGGGTAAGACAGGGCAGTGAGGCTTTTTTGGCAGCCCTCGGCACAAAATATTCAAGATCTGTAATGCAGACGGCGGGTTTGAAATCTTCAATGATTTTTAAAGCCTGTCTTATGTATTCTTTACGGTTCAATAAGAGGGGAATGGCCTTTTTTATTGTGGAAGGAAAATCCACCTTATAATTTTTAAAGACAGTTCCCAGGTTGGGCAATCTTTTTACCGGATATTCCCTTTCAAGTACGGAAGGAGCGTCGTCGTTGGCAATAAACAGGAATTCATGTTGCGGCAGGGCGCGGGCAACGGTCAGACCCCGCATGGCATGGCCATGACCCGTTCCATGGACGCCATATAAAATTCTGGCCATTCTGCCCCCCTAAAAGAAAAATCCGTCCTGCATGCACATGACGGATTTACAAGCTGAGATATGGGGCGAAAGATGGGACTCGAACCCACGACCTCCTGAGCCACAATCAGGAGCTCCACCAACTGAGCTACTTCCGCCATGGAAATAAAATCTTAATAACAAATATAAAAAGAGGCAAGCAAATTTTTATAAAAGGTTTGGGAAGCCATCCGGATATATCGCGAATATTTTCGACAAATTAATTTCAGGCTTATCCTGTTTGGGGAAGCATCAGATAGCTGGTAACGGAAACGACGCCTTTCAAACTTCTGGCTGTCCGGATAGCCAGCTGTTTTTCTTCATCATTATGGACAACCCCGAGCAGAACAATTTTACCGGCATTTACTTCAGTATCAATTCTGGTGGATGAAAGTCCCCTGGTCGCGATTAGGGCGGCCCTTAATTCTGTCGCCAGACCCATATCCGTCCTGTCGCTTTTGTCGGGCGCGAACCAGTGGGGAGTAACGGAGCGGGGATGGAAGGATCGGGCGATCTTTATGGCTTTGGCCTGGAGATCCCTGGGAGCCTCTCCCACCAAAAAAACATTGTCATAAAAGCAATATACAGAAACAGAGAAAGCGGATCCGAAATGCTCCTGCATTAATGCGGTTTTTATTTTCGCGGCAAGGGCCTTGTCATAGGTCATGGTGTCAATGAGTCTTTTATCCTCATATATGCCATACGCGCAGCCCTGAAGTAACTGAACGCAAAGAAAAAGAAACATCACCGCGATCTTGTGCATTGAAGCTCCCCCAGTCCGTATGAATTATCTATTTTCCCAGCAGGGCTTTCGCCTCGGCGCTTTTTGCTGAAAGGCTATGCAAAATGGCCTCGCTCCCCATGTTTTCAGGATCCTGGGCTATAATGATCAACATTTTATTGTCATCAGTATTAACCAATGTTTTTGCCTGACCCTTGATTACGTTTGTCCGTGGTTCTCCAGTAAACGTCCACATTTCTCCTTCCTTGACCGGAACGCTCGCGTCTCCCTGGGCTTCCGCGAGTTTTTGCGCGGCCTGTTCAGGGGAGGCTCCGGGCTTGTTCGGTAGAAGGTAAATGCTTATCTGGGCCAGAAACTTGTCCCCTTCCTCGTCTTTTTTTCCAAGGACAAGAAGATATTCTTCAGCATTATCACTGATAAATCCCGTCTGCTCTTCTCCATCCCAGCCAGCCGGCAGGAAAACGCAAAAATGGGTATATTCCTTTTGCTGGCCATCTTCGGCAATACAAGGCATCACGCTTGCCATACTTAAAAATAATGTTATGGAAAAAATTTGAATACCCCTGTAGCAGTATGGGAAAAGAATGCCGGACATTGGAATTTCCTCAGGACGTTATTTAATGAAATCTGGTTTACAATAATTATGACTTTCAATCCAGTATTATTAGTCGCACGTTAATATCTATATCATTAAATCTGCGCGCGGATACAATAGCGATTTGACAATATCGGATAAAAGGAAGAAAAAGAAAGTTTCATACACCAATAAGCCTAAAGGAGCTTATAATAATGAAAGTTTATTATGACAAAGATGCCGATCTCAATGATCTCAAAGGCAAAACTGTAGCCATTATCGGTTATGGAAGCCAGGGACACGCCCATGCCCAGAATCTGCGTGATTCGGGTGTCAACGTGATAGTTGGTCAGCGTCCTGGAAGCGCCAATTATGAACTGGCCAAAGAACATGGTTTCAATCCTGTTTCAGCATCCGAAGCGGCGGAAAAAGCGGATTTAATCATGATTTTAACTCCGGATGAGACACAGGCCGCCATTTATGAGAAAGATATAAAACCGCACCTGAAAAAAGGAAAGGCCCTTCTTTTTGCCCACGGTTTTAATATTAATTTCAAGCAGATTCAGCCGCCGGAAGATGTGGATGTCTTTCTTATCGCCCCCAAGGGTCCCGGGCATCTTGTCCGCCGGACTTTTACCGAAGGCGCCGGCGTGCCCTGTCTGGTCGCCATTGAGCAGGATGCGAGCGGAAACGCCCTCAAGACCGCGCTTGCCTATGCCAAGGGGATTGGCGGAACACGCTCCGGGGTGATAGAGACGACTTTCAGGGAAGAGACAGAAACGGATCTTTTCGGCGAGCAGGCTGTCCTTTGCGGCGGCATAACCGCCCTGATCAAGGCGGGGTTTGAGACTCTGGTAGAAGCGGGTTATCAGCCGGAAATGGCATTTTTTGAATGTCTGCATGAGATGAAATTAATTGTGGATCTCATGTATGAAGGCGGCCTTTCCCGTATGCGCTATTCCATAAGCAATACCGCAGAGTTTGGAGACTATGTCACAGGTCCGCGCCTGATTACCGACGAAGTGAAAAAA
>CAYNKM010000090.1:0-1900 GCA_964397795.1 uncultured Desulfovibrio sp.
AGGAGTTGAAGATCGAGCGTCCGCGGTCGCGGCCAGTCTGCCACTCATACGACCCGGGCTGTCATGCCAATCTTCCCGATTTTTATCTTCTCACAGACGCCTTGACCATCATCCTTCAGGCTGGCCTGTATCTTCTCTTTCTTGTTCAAATATTCAGGCTATGTCAGGAACAGTATAAAAATCATGACCTCCCCTGTATCCTCCTTGGTCTTGCGGCTATCGGCGTTTATGAACACGCCGCGTTGGCTGTTTTCTGGACGCTTACTGCCGTTTTCTCCGTCCGCTTTTTATTTGGTAAAAATTTGCTTGCCCTGAAAAATGCGGTTCTTTTTTCCATCGGCAAATGGCTTTTGGTAGGACTTCTGTTTTCTTTCCTCGCGCCCGGAAACTTCCAGCGGAAAGTTGCCAGAAATACGGATCTGGACCAGCAAATAACCCAGCTGATTTCAGCCCCCGGCGACTGGCTGGTTTTTATCGGAAAATTTTTTCTTTCTTTCCTGCCTTTGGCGGTATTTTGCCTGGTCCTGCTGCTACGTTTTTACGCTTCGCCTCCAGCATTATCAAAAAAAACCAGCCTGGGTCTTTCTTTTTTATTTATTATCACCTTCGTGCTGTTTTCCCTGTCATTGTTTTTCCTGCATGCCATAAGCGATGTTCCCCTGTTATCAGAACCAAAACTTGCAGCCAGCCTGGATATTTATGCCGGCCTGGCTCTTGGTCTTTTTTTATTTTTCCTGCCTTTTCAGTGGGGAAGGGGTAAAAAGCTGTTTATCCCGTTACTTTTTTCCCTTCTGATTGTTGTTCTCTCTGACAGTTCAAATTTTCATAAAACCGCGATTAATGCCGCAAATGGACAAATGATTGAATACGCGGGCTTTATGGAGGTTCGAAAAAGCTGGCTTTCCCATCTTGCCAGCATTTCAAAAACATCTCCGGATCCCTTTGGCCTTGCGGGGGAAATTTTCAGGAAAGATGTAAGGAAAAGATCCATCCGATTAAAAGACGGAGAAGCGATTGTCCAAAGCTTTCCCCGCGAGGTCTTTCCAGTCCATATGAAACTGGATTTGGCCGACAAACCAGAAGCCTGGCCCAATCTCTGGGCCGCCTGGGTATATGGAACAGGAGCAATCGCCATGATTCCCCCTGATTCCAAAAAGGCTGTTGGAGCCGTTCAAAAAGGAGAAGGTATTGGGCTAAACATACCTCAGGAATTACATGCCTGCGGATTATCGGAAGCCTGGCTTTATCGGGAGGATAAAAATCCCAATCCAACCCTTCATAACGCCTGGCTTGTGTTGAAAGCGGACAAGCCCATTAAAATAAAAATTCTGCTTCCTTCCACGCCCGACAAATCCAGACTTCTTCCCCTTTTTTTACAGAAAAAAATCTTCAGGAATTTTAAAGAAAGCAATATCTATAACGCATCTTTGTCGACCCCATTTTACGCGCTTCTTTTTGATGCGGCCGTGGGATTAAATCCCGCCGCGGTCTGGCTGAAGCCAATAGACGCGCCCCAGCCCTATTATCTCTTTGCAAGCGCCGACGGTCTGGTTTATCATAAATTATCTGAAAAACTTTTACCTGAATAAAAAGAGGTCCGCATGACATTTAAAGAAAGCGTAAGACTGAATCTGACCTCGCGGTATTTTTTTGATTTTCATGGCAGGGCGTCCAGGTCGGAGTTCTGGTGGTTCATGCTTTTTATAGGGATTGTTAATGTCATTGTCAGTGCTTTGGTCAGTATCCTGCCGGAGATGGTCGGAGCAAGCGTGAGCCTGATTATTTCCCTTCTCCTGTTTCCGCCCAATCTGGGCGTTACGGTACGCCGTTTTCACGACCGCAATTTAAGGGGATGGTGGTTGCTTTTGCCCGTTTTTGCCCTGGGAACCTGGCTGCTGGG
>CAYNKM010000090.1:2000-7042 GCA_964397795.1 uncultured Desulfovibrio sp.
GCATGTTCATCACCAAATTAATACTTTCGGATTTAATTGCATTATGAAAAATTTGCATTTATTAAGTCTGAATAAAATCAGATAAACGAATTGTTTTTAAGTAAGCAAGTTCAAGGAGAAAAAATGGCCCAGGAAAATTATTATCAGCCGGAAGTAGAATGCGCGTCCCCGGAAGTGATTCGCGCATGGCAAAATGAGCGTCTTAAGGAAACTGTAAGACGTGTATATGAAAGAGTCCCGTATTACCGTAATTTACTGGATAGCAAGGGTATTAATCCTGAAGAAATAAACGGGGTTGAAGATCTTCACAAACTTCCTTTTCTCACAAAGGATGACTTGAGGGACGCCTACCCCTATGGAATGATGGCCCTTCCGCGCAAGGACTGCGTGCGCATTCAATCCACCAGCGGCACAACGGGTAAACGGGTAGTGGCCTTTTATACCCAGCACGATCTTGATGTCTGGGAAGAATGCTGCGCCAGGGCGATTGTCGCCGCAGGCGGAAGCAATGAGGATGTGGTTCATGTCTGTTATGGCTATGGGCTTTTTACTGGCGGCCCGGGCCTGAACGGGGGATCGCATAAGGTAGGATCTCTTACATTGCCGATGTCTTCCGGCAATACTGAACGTCAGATTCAGTTTTTATGTGATCTGGAGGCGACGATCATCTGCTGCACGCCATCCTACGCCGCCTACATTGGCGAGATGGTAAATGAGAAGGGACTAAAGGACAAGCTTAAGCTGAAAGCGGGAATTTTTGGCGCTGAAGCCTGGAGCGAGGAGATGCGGCGTGATATTGAAAAAAGTCTGGGCTTAAAAGCTTATGATATTTATGGCCTTACGGAATTATGCGGGCCAGGGGTCTCCTTTGAGTGTAGCGAACAGACAGGCATGCACATAAATGAGGATCATTTCATAGCTGAAATAATAGATCCAAAAACCGGAGAAGTTCTTCCGGAAGGGGAGAGGGGAGAGCTTGTATTCACTAGCATTACCAAGGATGCCTTTCCCCTGATTCGGTATCGCACACGTGACATTTGTATACTGAGCCGCAAGAAGTGCTCCTGCGGACGCACCCATGTAAAAATGTCAAAGCCGATGGGCAGAAGCGACGACATGCTTATTGTCAAGGGCGTCAACGTGTTTCCCTCCCAGATTGAGACGGTGCTGATCAACAAGGGCTATCCCGCAAACTACCAGATAATTGTCAACAGGGTCAAAAATACGGACACTCTGGATATTCATGTTGAAATGACCAATGAAATGTTTTCCGATAATCTTGGAGCGGTGGCAAGCCGTGAAAAAGAGCTGGTTGACGCGCTCAAAGCCATGCTGGGAATTTCTGCCAAGGTGAAGCTGGTCGCTCCCAAGACCATTGAAAGAAGTGAAGGCAAGGCAGTACGGATAATTGACAACAGAAAATTATATTAAGCGGAATGGAGGAAATGGAATGACAATAAATCAGGTGTCTGTTTTCATTGAAAACAAGCCCGGATCGCTTTCTGCCTTTGCCCATCTGTTGCGGGAGAGTGGGATTGACATAAGGGCCTTGTGTATAGCTGATGTGGAAGATTATGGCGTTCTGCGCATTATAGTGGATGACGTGTACAAAACAACGGCAATTCTCAAAAGCGCGAATTATATATTTAAAATAACTCCCGTACTTGCGGTTCCCCTGAAGGACGAGGCCGGTTCTCTCGCCGATGTGCTGGACGTGCTGGGCGAGGCGGGAATCAATATTGATTATCTGTATGCCTTTGTCGCCCGGCAAAGAGATCGGGCCTACGTTATTTTCCGGGTTCCGGACAATGACAAGGACAGGGCGGAAAGCATATTAAGCCAAAAAGGATTTAAGCCGGTCAGTCAGGAAGAACTGGGGCTGAACGGATAAGGAATACCAGATCTGGCCTGCCCTGCGCCTTTAAAATTCCTGTCTGTATTTCATGGATTGACGCAGGGTTTCCTGATCCATGAATTTCACCTCCGCGCCCAGGGGAATACCCTGGGCCAGGCGTGAAATCTTTATATTCGGAAAAGATTTCTGGATAAGCGTTTTTATAAATGAAGCGGTATTTTCAGCTTCCAGGGTTGATCCAAGCGCAAGGATAACCTCTTTTATTTCGCCTTCCGAAAGGCGGGAAAGCAGTTTTTCCGTTTCCAGATTTTGCGAGTCCCGCCTCAAAGTTTCCAGCAAGCCTCCGAGAACAAAATACTGGCCGGAATAAAAACCGCCTTTTTCCATGGCAAGCATGCTGTCCCATTCCGGGATTATGCAGATGGTATCCCCGTTTCTTTGACGATCGGCGCAGACAGGGCAGGGATCGTGAGAAGCAAGGCCGCCACAGCGGGAGCAGAGGCAAAGCACGTCGCGCAGATTGCTTATGCCCTGTCCCAGGCGGCGCGTTTCAGATTCCGGCCACTTTAAAAGGGCCATCGCGACGCGCAGAGCTGATTTTGGACCCAGACCAGGCAAGTGGGAAAGCTGTTCCGTCAATGCCTGCAAGGGCTCGGGAAGGCTGGAAGCCATGGGTGCTAAAACATTCCCGGGATTTTTATACCCCCGGATATTGCGGTCATTTCCCTTTCCATGTTTTCACGCGCAATGCGCAAGGCCTCATTCACCGCGGCAAGAACCAGATCCTGAAGCATATCCGCATCTCCTCCCTGAAGCAGCGAGGGATCAATGGTCAGGCTCAAAAGTTCCTGTTTACCGTTAACAACGGCCTTGACCATGCCTCCGCCGCTGCTGGCTTCGTAGGATTTGGTTGCCATCTCCTGTTGAAGCTTCGCGATCTTGTTCTGCATCACCTGGGCCTGGCGCAATATATCATTCATGTTGGGCATTGGAGTTCTCCTGATTTTTTGGTCTGCAATCCGCAATATTTCCACCCAGGATTTCCATACATAATTTAACCTGGGGAATATCATTGCATTCCCTGATCATTGAGTCCTTGTCCGAGATTCGCTGGAAAGAAGCTTCCCAGGCAAGTTCAGGGAGGTCATCATTGCAAAAAAGTTTCAAGGCGTTTTCAAAAGTTTGCCTGTTTTTTAGGAAACGCTTCTCCGCTATTGCGGATTTAAAAGCCAGGCTTAAGCGGTTTTCCTTCCATTGGGCCGACAGGCCCTGAAGGATGTCTTTTGGGAGGGTATTGCCATTTTTTTCCGAATAGGTGGCGCAGAAAAGGGTGAACTCTTTCCAGAGATCTTTTTTATTCCCCTTGTCAGGCGCGGTCTTAATTGGGGCTTCAGTTCCATTCGGAGTTGTACCGTAGGATTTTGGCTCTTCATCAACGGAAGCGGGGACGGGGTCCGGACTGTTTTGGGCTGAAGCCGGCTCGGAAGAAGTCTGCGGCACGCTTCCAATGGGCAATAATTTTGGAAGAAGCGCGAGATTGAGCAAAAGCAATTCCAGCGCGGTGCCAGGCTCGGGATTTTGGGTTATGCTTTTCTGGTTTTCCAGCGTCATTTGCCAGGCTGCGTGCAGATGGGAACTATTAAAGGAAGAAGCCGCTTTCCTTACAAATTCAGCCTCATCGGGAGACATCTCCAGATGGGGGAGAATTTTTTCTCCTTCCTGTTTATAAAGAAACAGGTTGCGCCATATTGAAGACAATTCGCGCATAAAAAAGCCAATATCCACTCCCGAGGAGAGCAGCCCTCCGCAGAGATCAATAATCTGGGAGCACGATCCGGCGGGAATTGCCTTGAACAGTGTTTCAAAAAATTCCGGACCCGCCAGTCCCAGGGATTGGCGTATTACAGAAGCTTCCAGCTTTTTGTCTCCCGCCAGCGCGATAGTCTGATCCAGAAGGGATAAACCGTCCCTGACGCTTCCCGCGGCCCTTCGGGCAATAAGGCGAATGGCGGCGGGATCACAAGAAATTCCTTCCTTGTCCAGAATGTGAAGGAGATGTTTATGCAGAATGTCTTCTGTCTGATGCTGAAAAACAAAATGCTGGCAGCGGCTGACAATGGTGACTGGAAAGCGGTGAGGTTCTGTTGTGGCAAAAACAAAAAGCGTACGGGCGGGAGGCTCTTCCAGCGTTTTTAAAAGGGCATTAAAAGCGCTTTTGGAGAGCATATGGGCTTCGTCCAGGATAAATATCTTGTAGCGCCCCTGCATGGGCATGTAACCCACGTTTTCCCTAAGCGCGCGCACATCATCCACGCCAGTGTTTGAAGCTCCGTCTATTTCACAGACATCGACATGACAACCTCTGGTAATCTGGACACACTGCTCACATTCATTACATGGCTCATCTGTGGGAGCGTGTTCGCAATTAAGGGCCTTGGCAAAAATGCGGGCTATGGTTGTCTTGCCGACCCCGCGTGTCCCGCTCAAAAGATAGGCGGGAGCTATTCGATCTTCCCTGGCGGCGCGGGACAAGGCGGCAGTCGCCATTTGCTGTCCTACCACTTCAGAAAATTTTTGCGGCCTGTATTTCGCGGCCAGGGAGATATGCTTCATAATTATGCTTTATAAGGAGTCAGCCAATGAGCGTAGCGGGGATCTTCTCCGCGGGCCGCCTTGAAAAACGCTTCCTGCAACTCTTTGGTAACAGGGCCTCTCCTTCCTTCTCCTATTATACGGTGATCAGCTTCGCGGATGGGGGTCAGTTCGGCCGCTGTGCCACATAGAAAAGCCTCGTCAGCCGAATAAAGCTCATCGCGGGTAAAGGGCTGTTCAATAACTTCATAACCCAGATCCCGAGCGATCTGAATAAGGGAGTCGCGGGTTATTCCTTCGAGCACGGTTGTCAGCGGCGTGGTTTTGATTTTGCCGTTTTTGATAATGAAGATATTTTCGCCGGTGGCTTCCGAAACATAGCCGGAAGCGTCAAGCATGATTGCCTCGTCGTAGCCGTCTTCCTTTGCCTCAATCTTGGCCAGAATTGAATTGACATAATTTCCGGAAGATTTTGCCTTGGTCATATTGGCATTGACATGACTTCTGGTGAAAGTGCTTGTTTTAACCGAGATTCCTTTGGATATCCTTCATCACGCCTCTGACGCAGGACACCATATCCACCTTCATGCGGTTA
>CAYNKM010000091.1:0-6970 GCA_964397795.1 uncultured Desulfovibrio sp.
GAAAATAAACGACGGGTACGGCGGAGACTTGGAAGACCCGCGCGTTATAGCGAACAACGAGGAAGTAAGCTACGTAATCAACAAGCTGTTGGAAATTTTCGGGCTCGCCCGTACTGACGGCGACGACGATAGCAACGGCGGCGGCAAAAAAGACGATGATGACGAAAACCAGAAATTACGCATTCAGTTTATTCGGCTTTTGGCAATTCCGGCAGCTCTTGAAGTCTTGCGCCAGTATGAAAACCTGAGCACAAATGATGAAACCACAGATATAAATATATCCCTGAAACGTTTGCTTCCAGATCTGGAAAATAACCAGATTCCTGGAGTGGAACTTTTAAATAATACCATTGAATATTTCAATAACCAGATGGAGGAACAAACAGGAGTAAATCCGCATATCCAGGATCTGGAATTCAATATTCCCGTTCAGGAAGTTGACAAGGTTATATCCGCGGCTATTGGTCCGAAACTGAAAAGCCTTGCCGAGCTGATTTATGCCTATGACTGCGACGTGCTTCTGGTCAGTGGCCGTCCCTCTTCCTGGAACGCGGTTATTAGGGAAATATATACTTCCGCGCCGGTGGCTCCAGATCGTGTTATTCCCATGCGTAACTATAGCGTTGGCGATTGGTATCCGTTTTCAGATGTGGAAGGAAAGATTACAGATCCCAAAACAACTGTTGTGACGGGCGCGATCTTATGCGCTCTGGCCCAGAATGGAATAGAGAATTTTACCTTTGATTCGGTAAAATTAAAATTAAAAAGCACAGCGAAATATGTCGGCCAGACCAAAAATGAGATCCTCACAAGAGAAAATGTCTGGTTTCCCAATGACGCGCCTGATAAAAGCAAACAGGAAGAAAAATTTGTCAAGGCAGTTGACTTTACTTCAACTATTCCCATCGGCTTCAGGCAACTGGATTTGCCACGCTGGGGTGTGACAAATTGCTGGCGAATGGAATTTTCAAGCCCCGAAGAAGCGCGTAAATCTGAAGGCCATACTCCCTATCAGGTAAAAGTTACCTTTAAGCCTGTAAGGGAAACCGAGGATTCCGATGAGGCTTCTCCAATTGAAAATGATCTTTTAACCACATATGAAGCTCCTGTTATCGACTGGGAAGATGAGGAAGCATGCATGGGCCATTATTTTGATGGGACGCCAGGCTTGAGCAAAGTACCCGGAAACAAGCCGGTCAGAATTGTCCTGAGGACCCTTTCCGAAGACGATGAGGAAGGCTGCTGGATGGATAGCGGATTGGTTTTAAGAGATAAATAAAAATATACACTTATAGGTATGATTATGGATAAAGATACTGTAACCGCTGATGCAAAAAGAAAGACTGAAGTCGCGGTCAGCGCCCAGAGCTGGGTTAATGACAACAATGAAAAAGTTGAAAGCTGCGGCACAACCGCGGAAAGCGTCAATACCAAACTGCGTAAAAAAGCCAGGGTATTGAGAAGTCTGGAACGCGCGGCCGGACGTAAAATGTGCGTAGGCGTATTTGGGGCAAGCCAGGCTGGAAAATCCTATCTTCTCTCTTCCCTGGCCATGGATGATAAAAACAAGGTATGGGGAAAATTTGCAGGCGAGACCCATGACTTTTTAGCCGATCTGAATCCGGGAGGCGGTAAGGAATCCACCGGTCTTGTTACAAGATTTACCCTGACAGAACCCGAAAATATCCCTTCCGATTATCCTGTGCATGTCCGGCTTCTATCGGAAACCGAACTGGTTAAAATTTTTGCCAACTCCTATTTTTGCGATAGCGAGAACAATCAGGAAGTTGACAAGGATCGAATCCGCCAGGCCCTTCAGGAGGTCAAGAACAAGCAGGGTTCGGGCAGTTCTGAAAGCGCGAATCTGGATAAAATGGAAGATCTGCGCGAATATGTGACTTCCCATTTCAGGGGTTCGGCACGAGGCGCCATTCTGGAAGATATTTACTGGGATGAGGCAGTCCGGCTTGCTCCCAAATTGGGTTTTGATGATAGGGTTAAACTATACAGCATCATCTGGGATGAAATTCCCCAGTTTACAGAATTATTCAGATCCCTGCTCGAATCCCTGGACAAACTCGGTTATGCGGAAGAAGCCTTCTGCGGTATGGATGCCCTTCTACCGCGTGAGGCCAGTATCCTCGATGTGGACTCGCTTAATAAAAATGATTTCTCTCAATATAAAGCCTCAAATACCATAAACATGAAAACAAGGGACGGCAGAACAGCCACTATCCATCGCAAGAACGCCACGGCAATTGTGGCGGAACTAACGCTGGTAATGTCCCATAAACCCGCCGCCTATTTTGATCATACTGATCTGCTGGATTTCCCTGGCTACAAACCGCGACTTGAATGCTCTGATATTCGTGATTATCTGGAAAAGAAAAAGGATGATCCCTCTTCTGGCGTGGAACAGTTTTTCAGACGCGGCAAGGTCGCCTATCTTTTCCAGCGTTATACAGCGGAAAGGGAGCTTACAAGCCTGCTCTTGTGTGTTGCGGATTCAAGCAATACGCCCAGCTTGCCTGGCGCGATTGAAGAATGGATCATTAATACGCATGGCAAGAATCCCGAGGACAGATTAAAAGCCCAGACCGCCCTATTTTATATTTTCACCAAATCGGATCATCATTTTGAAGACAAGCTTGGCGCCAAAATGGACACCCGCTGGGACAACACTGTTCAGGGTACGTTTACAAATCAATTTGGCCAGCCACATGATCAGTCAACCAAATGGGTGGAATCATGGACGCCAGGGCAACCCTTTAATAATCTCTATCTGCTCCGCAATGTTAATGTTAAATGGGGCGATATGATGGATTTTGATTCGGATAACAGGGAAATTGGGGTTAGCAAAAATAAAACTGAATATAAAGACGCCCTGCGCAACGCTTTTATTAATTCTCCCGAAGTAAAGAAATATTTCAAGAATCCACAGAAAGCCTTTGACGAGATATTCGCCCTTAACGATGGCGGAATATCATATATCAAGAATTCGCTGGAACCGGTTTGCGATCCCAATCTTAAAATCAGCCAGATAGCTTTGGCCCTGGATAAGGAAGGAAAGGAACTGGAAGATCTGCTTACCCGCTTCTACTCTTCGGGAAATCAGGAAGAAGAACTGGAGAAAAAAGACAAATTTGTCAAAAAAATGGGTAGAAATCTTCTTAAAAACCCCAAGGGCGCAGAGCGTTTTCCCGAACTGCTCTCACATTTCCGCCATCCCGCGGCCCAGCTTGTTGATTTGAAATCTGATGCTGATCTGAAATATGAGGAATACAAGGAACAGCTTGCCGAATCCCTGCGTCAGGAAAGGGAAGCTCTCAATGAGATTGATGAAGAAGTGGATGAGGATGATCCGCTGGGACTTGATGATGATGATTCTGAAGAAACAGACGAACAAGGCGTGTCTTCCGCTCCTGAAAACATGGATGAACATCATTTTTATGCCAGCAAGATTGTGGAGGCCTGGAGTTCGAGGATGAGGGAACTTGCCAATAATACCGAATTTGAAAATTATTATGCGATTCCCAAGGCTGATTTTTTGGGCATGCTTGATGAAATGGAACAGGCTATAGAAAGAATAGGAGTCAAACAGCAGCTGGAAAAGAAATTCCGCGAAATCGCGGAATACAGCGGCAGAAAGGATACCTATAAGGAAGCGCATAAACAGGCGGCTTATGCCAATGGGATCCTGAGTGATTTTGCCAGCTATCTTGGAAAAAATCCCAACACCACTTCTGAAAAAGACCGTCAAATCATGTATGGAGGCAAACCCAGACCGGTTTTCAACCCAGCTCCGGATTTTCAGGACTATCCTTCCCTGCCGGAAAAAGCGGAAGATTTTGCCAAAAAATGGCGTCAGGACTGGCTTGTCGCTTTTTATGGTATGGCCAGGGACAATGTACTCGCTTCCGGTGGAAAACAAATTGATTTGGAGCAAAATAAAAGATTGGGCGACCTCATCAAAAAAATTAATAAGGCAAGTTAAATGGAAATAAGATTTGATCAGAGCCGATTTTTATCAGATGATGAACAGGGTTATGCTGATCTTATAATAACTCTTGGTCCAGGCGAAGGAGAATTTTCAGAAGATGATTCGATTGCCATTGGCAGATCCGATGGTACCAATACTGAATTTCTTCAGCCTGATGGCGAAACCTGGAGTGGCGACGCGAGAAGGCTAATCCTGACCCAACCTCCTTCCATTGCCGGAAAAACCGCGGTATTTGTCATCCAGCCAATTTACATTAGGCAAATGGATGACAATACTTATACATTTTATCTGCTTGGCCCTGGTAACACCAAAAAGGCCGAGGGCGTGGAATATCTGAACGATATAATCTGGCCTCAACTTCCGCCAAAACTTATTGAAATAGCTACCAAAGAAAATAAAGCTGAAGATACGGAAAGTGATAATAATCAGCAAGCGGCAAAACCCGAAGATTCTGGCGGAGGCGTGGAAGAAGCATCCGACAGCGCTTCTTCAGTAAATGATGATCTGGAAGCGGCAATAAAACTTGCGCAGGAAAAAGCTGCCCGCGAAGCCGCGGAAAGGGCCGCCAGAGAACAGGCAATCAGGGAAGCTCAGGAACAGGCGGCCCGGGAAGCCGCGGAAAAAGCCGCAAGGGAAGCAGAAGAGAAAGCGGCGCGGGAAGAGGCAGAAAGGGCTGCCCGTGAGGAAGAGGAAAGAAAGGCCCGCGAAGAAGAAGAAAGAAAGGCGAGGGAAGAAGAGGAACAAAGGGCAAGGAAACTAGCTGAGAAGGAAGAAGCGGAAAGAGCGGCTCAAGAGGCCGCGGAGCGTGAAAGAAAGGCAAGCCTCAATCAGGGTCAGCCAGAAAAGAAGAGCAAGCTTGGCTTGATAGCCGCCGTAATTGTGGCTCTGCTTGCCATTGGCGGAGCTGGAGCCTGGTTCTTTTTGTCAAAGGGAGAAGAATCAAAACCGGTTGCAGAAAAAGAAGCTACGCCCGCTCCCGCGCCAAAGGAAGAACCGGTAACGACAATGACAAGAGTCCGGGATTTCTTTGCGGGTGAAAGGTCTCCGGAAAAAGCTATGGAGCTGGCAAAGGAAGTTTCAAAAGAAACGACTGAAGAAAAGGACGCCGTTTTTCGCCTCTATTACTATGCTTCTGAAAACGGCAACAAGGAAGGCACGCTACTGTTTGCGGAAGCTATTGATCCCTCGTTGCCAGATTTTGGCACGGCAGTAAAAAATGGCGCTCAGGCATATCGTCTCTATGGACAGCTCCCTGACGGCGAACAAAAAAGGGCCAAACTGAAAGAATGGGTGGAAGCGGAAGCAAAAACAGGCAATTCCTTCGCGCGTGACTGGTTGCAGGAAATGCGCTAGCCCAAAACACCAGGTTTTATTTGACTGATACCATATGAAAAAAGGGAAAATTGAATGAGACATCTGATTTTAATGTTTTTTATCATGACTAGCTTTTTATTTTGTCATGGTATTGCCAATGCGGATCAGCCGCTACTTCAGCCAGGGAAAAAATCTGTTTTTCAAAGAGTGGTTTCCCATCCGAACGCGATTCTTTATTCTGATGCTGAAGGGACAAAGGAGGTTGGCAGGCCGCGGACATTCACTTCTTATTATGTTTATGAAAAAAAAGGGGATTTTTATCGCGTGGGGGTCTCCTCCTCGCGATCTGACGGCTGGCTGAAAAAAACGGATCTTACCGAATGGCCGCAAGCAATAACCATGGTTTTTTCCGGCAGGGAAGGCGGACGTAATCCGGTTCTCTTTTTCAGGGATCACAAATCCCTGGAAGACGTATGTTCTCACGATGGGATAGGCACAAAAATTAGTGAATATGTTGAATTATTCAGTAATCCAGACGCGCCCAAACCAGCGGGACTGCCTGTAATAGCCGCTGAACCAGGGGATAAACAGGGCGCGGTTTCCCAGAATGATTTTTATTTGTTGCCAGTATTAAATATTGATGAGCAATTCAGCGATGGCGGCACAAAACTACTGGAAGTCGCCTGTATTGATCCGGGAAATTCACAGGACAAGAAACAGGATAACAATCAGGCCGGCAAACCTGAAAAAAAGGATCAGATGAAAATGGGGATTGTTTTCGTTGTTGATACGACAATTTCCATGAGACCCTATATTGAACAAAGCAAGGAAATAATCCGCCAGGTTTTCAGAAATCTTGAGGATTCTCCTGCCAAAGACAATGTGGCTATCGCTTTTGTCGCCTACCGGAGCAATCCAAAACTCGGTCCGGGCACTGAATATAATACCAAAATTATCAGTGACTTCATAACCATGAAGGACAAGGATCAGCTGGAAGAACTGCTTGCCCAGGCCCAGGAAGCGACAAAATCCACTCATAAGGTGGATGAAGACGCGATGGCGGGCGTTCAGGACGCCATTGACAAACTTTCCTGGGATGGAATTGACTCCCGCGCGATGCTTCTTGTCACTGACGCCGGCCCTCTTGCCGCTGATGACAAGACCGGACGAACCGGCATGTCACCCGAAGGAATGGCGGATCTTCTCAAACGTAATAATATTTATATGACTGTCGCCCATATACTGCAGCCCAAAAATGCCAAAGACCATAATTATGCCGCAAAAAGCTATAAGGAACTGTCTCTATTGGGGAATGGCCGTTCAAGCTATATTCCAATCAACGCTCCCAATCCTGATCAGGGCGCGGAAAGTTTCAAGAAAGTGGGAACGATAATTGCGGACAGATACCGCAAGGCTGCTGAAATGACTACCAAGGGGACAAAAGCCATTAAGCCGCCCTCCCAGGATGTTCCCAAAAACGCCACTCCTGAAGAAATAGCCAAACAAACAGCCGATGCCATTGGCTATGCAATACAACTTCAATTCGCGGGCGATCAAAATGAGGTAAGAGCTCCCCAGGTAGTGAACGCCTGGATAGCTGACGCAGATTTGGAACAACTTGAGGCAAATCCCCAGGCCGCGCCAGTTCCGGTCGTT
>CAYNKM010000092.1:0-6937 GCA_964397795.1 uncultured Desulfovibrio sp.
AATAGTTCCGAGGCGCACGAACTAAATGCCCTGGGTGAGCGCTTCATGGGCAAATATGACAAGATGTGGGAAAACGGTGTGCGTAACAACCAGATTCAGGGCACTTTCCAGGAACAGATGGAGGGCTCGGGACCGCCATTTTATATGGATATGCGTCACGTTGATCCAGCCATCATCCAGGAATTGCAATATGAGCTGATGCCTGGCGATAAAGCCACTTTTGGAGACTGGGCGGACTGCACACAGACTGATTTTCAAACAAAGCTTCTGGAAGTGGAAATAGGAGAGCTCATTTTTGGAGGCGCCATTGCCGTAGGCGACAATTTTGAATCCAGCATTCCCAATCTGTTTTCTGGCAGCATCTTTCTTTATTGTTCGGGCGCCATGTGTGGTGGTTATGAGGCGGGTCGACAGGCTGCAATGAAAGCTTCAGGCATGGCTGAGGCAGGCCAGGTGGATGAGGAAAAGGCAGCCGCAGCCAGGAAAGAGATATTTGCCCCCCTGGATAACCAGGATGATAATCGCATTGATTACCATGAACTGGAAGAAGCCACCCGCAACGTGATGAACTACTACATGGGCTTTCGCCGTTCAGTGGCAGGCATGGAACGCGCGCTGGAAAAAATAAGGTTCTTACGCACACAGACACCGCGGCTGGCAGCTTCCTCCTTGCGCGAGCTTATGCGCTGTCAGGAATCGCGCGACATTCTCTCTGTCTGCGAGTTGGCCATTCAGGCGACACTTGAGCGCAAGGAATCCGGGCGCTGTGTCTATCGGGTACGGGAATTTCCCGATCTCAATCCAGATATGGCAAAACCCCTGCTCCTCGTTTCAGGTGAGGATGGTCCGGTATTTCACTGGGGCAAGGAAGCCATTTTTCTAACAGCATAAGGAGCGCGTATGCCACCAAAATATAGCAGAGAAATTAAGAAACCTGTCAGTTTCGGCCCGCGCCTCAAGGAGCAGTTTCGCACTTCTCCTTGTGAGCGCGCCTGCCCTGCCGGCAATTCCATTCAAAAAATGCAGCAGCTTGCTGAAAAAGGCGATTTTACCGAGGGCTTGCGCTACATCCGCGCCAAAAATCCTTTCCCGGGCATTACAGGCAGGGTATGCCCGCATTTTTGCATGGACGCCTGCAACAGGGAGCAGTTGGAAGGCGCGGTAAATACTCGTGGGTTGGAAAGGGCATGCTCGGATTTTGCCGAGTCTGGAGCAGTCCGCTTCAAAAAACGCCCCTCCACCGGAAAAAAAGTGGCGATTATTGGCGGCGGACCCGGCGGGCTAACCTCGGCCTATTTTCTCTCCCTCCTCGGGCATGCCGTTACCGTATATGAAGCAAAGGCTGTGCTTGGCGGAATGCCCCGCTATGGCGTGCCCAATTTTCGCCTACCGCGTTACATAGTTGACAAGGAAGTTGGCATGGCGCTGGAAACCGGATTCTGCGCTTTTGTAAATACCAAAGTCGGCGAAGATATCAGCATTGAAGAAATTCGAGATCGTTATGATGCCATAATCATCGCCACAGGACTGCCCAATGAGAATAGGCTGCCAATTCCCGGTGCAGAAAAGGCGTTGCGCGCGGTGGAGTTTCTTCACGCTTCAGCCATGGGCATGAATCCGCACAATATTGGTAAAAACGTGGTCGTCATGGGGGGCGGCGGTGTGGGCTTTGACTGTGCCTTTACCGCCAGGAACCTGGGAGCTGAAAATATTCACATTGTCTGTCTTGAAAAGGAAGGTGAAATGCGCGCTCCAAAAGATGACATTGATTTGGCGAAAAAACTCGGCATTCATCTTCATACCGGCTGCACCATGAGCGGAATCCGTGTTGAAAATGATCGAGTTGTGGGCACCGACTGCTTTAAGGTGCGTGAAGCCAAATTTGATAAAAAGGGACGCCTCACACTTGAGCCAGAACCAGACGGATCTTTTGAAATTCCCTGTGACACCGTCATTTTTGCCGTAGGCATGAAGCCTGATCTGGAATTTGCCAAGGAGTTAAATCTGGAACTTGGACCACGTGGCTGGATCAAGGTAAATGAGGATCAGGGCGCAAGCCGTGAGGGCATTTTTGCTGTTGGCGATGTTTCAGCAGGGCCTGCCTCCATAGCAAGGGCCATTGGCGATGGCAGACGGGCCGCTTTTGCCGCGCATGCTTTTCTTACAGGCGAAAAAGCGCGAGTTTTCATAATGAATGACGACAACATGCTGGAAGCCAGGGATGATCTTGCCGGTTTTGCCGACCCCTATGTTGTTCCATTTAATGAGATATACGGCGCCAGCCAGTATGAAAGGGTCGAGCCACATTTGGAAGAGATGAACGCCTGCGCGAAATCCTTTGCCGAGTTAAGCAAGGGGCTTGGAGAAGCGGCTGCTGTGGCCGAGGCAGAACGCTGCATGCATTGCGGGCATTGCAAGTCATGCGGAACCTGTGTTGATGATTGCCCGGGCTATGTGCTTGAAATGGTAACTATTGAAAGTGGCGAACAGCCGGAAGTGGTTTATGGTGAGGAATGCTGGCACTGTGCCAACTGTCGCACCAGTTGTCCCACTGGCGCGATTGGCTTCCGCTTTCCGCTCAGGATGCAGGTATAAGACGATATTCATAAAACTGGGGAAATGGCGGGCTTTTAAAAGGCGCGCTTTTCCCTGGAGCATTTTAGTTGAAAATTCTCAAATTTTAACCATCCCCCAGGGGGAGGCGCAGCGTTTCAAGGTCTGGCGTTTCGTGAAATAAATAAATTATTTCGCCAACTTTCGGCCACATACCCAGGAATGGGTGCAAAGAAGTTTGATATAAATAATGTCAAACTACCCTACTCTTATTTTGTTCGGCATATGCGAAGACTTTGGCTTATCAGGTAAAGGAGGAAATAAAATGAAATTGAAAATCGCTCCGCTTCTCTTGCTTGCCTTCTGTATTGTGCTGCCAGGCGCCGCGCAAGCTATTGATTTTAAGATCAAGGGCTGGTGGCTGGTCAGCATGCAATATGGGCAAAACGGTAACTTTAGTGATCATGGTCATCAGGGTTACGACTACCTGGAGGACGATTTTGAGGCTCGCTCGCGCGTGCGCATACAGCTTGATGCTGTGGCCTCGGAAAATCTCAGCGGCCAGGTATATTTGGAAATAGGCAAAATGATCTGGGGCAAAGCTTCAGGCCCACAGAGCGGAGCTGCCCTCGGCGCCGATTCCAATACTGTAAAGCTTAAGCGGGCGTTTATTGACTGGGCTGTTCCAGATACGCAATTGCGCTTTCGCATGGGTATTCAGGCATTTCGTAGTCCCTACTATGCTTTGGATGGTCCCACAGTGCTTACCGCCGATGGCGCTGGCGTTACTGTAAGTTATCCAATTAATGATAATGTGACTCTTTCGGGTTTCTGGATGCGACCCTATAACGACAACTATGTCGCCGTACCAGAACATGGGGCCAGCAATTTCATGGATAACATGGATATTGGCGGACTTGTCATTCCTCTTCATTTTAATGGCTGGGCAATGACGCCCTGGGGTCTCTATGGCGCCATAGGTTCCAATACTTTTCGCAACAGTAACGGCCAGTTTGAGAATCGCATCTCAAACCCGGATGGCACTTACTTTTTTAGCGGTATGTTCCCCCTGCTTGGCAACAATTCCAAGATAAATAACGAAACAACCAATGCCTACGCCAACGCCTGGTGGGCGGGACTAACAGGGGAACTGACCATGTGGGATCCCTGGCGGGTAGCCTGGGAATTCACTTACGGCAGCGTATCCTGGGCTGATGATGAACCAATGGATCGCAAAGGCTGGATGGGCGCTCTCATTGTGGAATACAAAACAGGCTGGGGCATTCCCGGAGTCTATGGCTGGTATGCTTCAGGCGATGATGACGATCTCTCCAATGGCTCCGAGCGCTTGCCCTACATAGTCAATGACTTTGGCGTATCCGGCTTCTCCGATACCTTCGCGGGCCCAGATATTAATGGCATGGAAAGGGATCGCGTTATCGCAAACACTCTTATCGGCACTTGGGGCTGTGGATTTCGCCTAAAGAATGTCTCCTTCTTCCCTGATTTGCGCCATACTTTTCATATCAGCCTGTGGGGAGGCACAAACTCTTCCGGCATACTTGAAAAAATTCATCAAAAAACAGGCCAGTGGATGTCAATCAACACCAATGGCACACCTCCGATGGGTCGTGATAACATATATCTAACCGACAAGGACTACGCCCTGGAATTTGGTCTGTTAAATCAGTACAAGATTTACGAAAACCTGAGCTTCAATCTGGAATTTGGCTATGTCCATCTTATGATGGATCGTTCAGACAGTGTCTGGGGTCACGCCGAAACTGGCGGCGGGCAAAAAGGCTTGCGCGATGCCTGGAATATTAGCGGACTTTTAAGCTATACTTTCTAACCTTCCCCATAATCGCCTGCAAGGACGTGCTGGAACGGGATAACAAGAGTTGCCCTCCTTTAAAGTGCTTATTAGATAAAAATTCTGCATCCCTGTCCGGAATCGAACGGCTTCGGGCAGGGAGCCATCATACTGGACTTGGCCAGAAAAGCCGCAGGCAAGATTGCGTCAGAGGATTAAAATCATGATTAAAAGCATTCATATTGATAAATGCATAGGTTGTGGAGCCTGCGTTAAAATCTGTCCGTTGGATACATTGCGCTTAAATTCGGATCAGAAAGCGGAAATTGCCTATCCTGAAGATTGCATGACCTGTTTTATGTGCGAACGCGCCTGTCCTTCGGAGGCTGTAGATGTTGATCCCTTGCGGGAAGTGCTGCCCCCAACTTTTCCAAATATTCCGGTCTGGCTGGGAGGAGGCATGGCATGAGCGTAAAATATATTGATACCGACCTGCTTGTTGTAGGCGCGGGCAGCGCGGGACTGTGGGCAGCTTTAGGCTTTGCGGAAGCCTGTCCAGGGCGCAAAATCACCATTGTTGATAAGGGTCCGGCTGGCTGGGGCGGTCTTATGGCCATGGCGGGTGGGGACTTTGAGGCCGTAATTCCGCCAGATTCAGTTTATGAATGGCTGGAAGATCTGGTCTACTATTTTGATGGCTTATGCGACCAACAGCAAATGGAAAAATTTCTCACCGATTCAATTGATCGTTTTGAAGATTATCAGCGCTTTGGTTGTGAATTTCTGCATAATCCGGATGGCTCGCTTAAAAGCGTTCCCCAGCGGGGACTTCCCCATGTGAAGCTGTATCCCGCCAGTCTCAAAGGTCGCGGTGGCGAACTGATGGTCAAAAGTCTCAGGGCGCGTCTCAAAGATAATGACATTACCTTTGTGGGGCGCACCATGCTAACTTCCTATCTTGTAAAAAATGGAAAGGTTTATGGAGCGGTAGGATTTGATTGCCGCACTGGCGATTTTGTGGTCATCCGGGCCCATGTCGTAATCGCGGCAAGCGGTATGGGCGGCTGGAAAACCTCTTATGGCAAGAATACGCCGACAGGCGAAGGCATGCAAATGGCGTATGAAATTGGCGCCACATTGCATGATCTTGAATTTGCCCGCGTCTGGAACATGCCACGCCTTTTCGCCTGGGAGGGCCAAACCCATCTCTTCCCCCTGGGCGCAAGATTTGTGAATCGTCTGGGCGAAAATTTTATGTCCAGATATTCACCTGTGCTTGGCCCCAATACAGATCCTCATTTCACCACCATTGGCATGGCACTGGAAACGAGAGCGGGCAGAGGACCGATAATTTTTGATGTTAGCCAGTTAAAAGCGGAAGATATGTCGTTACTCAAGCCGCAAAACGGCTGGCAGAAACTTAATTATGATAAACTATGCAAACTCGGACTGGATATTTTTAAGGATAACACCGAATGGGTACCCCAGATGACAGTCGCTCACGGCGGCATCCATGCCGACGCCGATGGCAATACAGCGATTGATGGCTTGCTAGTGGCTGGCACAGCCAGAAGCCTTGAACCAGGAGTTTACGCTGGCGGTTTTGCCTTGATGACCACTTCGGTTACTGGCTACCGTGCCGGCAAAAATGCCTCCCAAATTGTCTTAAACGCATCCGACTCATACCCTGCGCTTGACGAGACGGAAATTAAAGATCTGCGGGAAAATGTTTTTGCGCCCCTGAAGCCTCTGAAAAAATCCCTCACCCCAAAAGAGGTTCTCACCAGCATTCAGAGCGTCGTTTTTCCTTATGATGTTTCAATTGTCAAGAATGGATTAGCATTGAAAAAAGCGGCAAAGGAACTGGAGCGCATTGAACAGGAAGATTTGCCAAGGATGCGGGCGACAGATCCCCATTACTTGCTGAAACTCAGGGAAACACTGGCGATCCTTTTCGTGAGCAAATTGTTTGTACAGGCATCAGACTTGCGCCAGGAAACGCGGGCAGGTCATTATCGCGAAGATTTTCCGCATATGGACGCCTCAGGTCCAGCCTGGCTGTTTTGTAAAAAGGCTAAAAACGGAACGCCAGAATTTTTCTGGCAGAAAGTTCCTCTGGAAGAATATCCCGTTCCCCTGACCCGCTATTATCAGGATAATTTTAACTTTTCCGAATAAATAATTCTTTGGGCTGGCGACTCTGCCAAACCATCGAGAATATTAAGACCAACTGGCGCTAAAAGATAACCTCTTTGGCGCCAGTTTAATTATAAGATAATTAATTATGAGATAACCTTATGAATTCTCTTAAATATCCTTTTACATAAATCCCCACAATTACTTCAACTGTTGCGCTTATATCAATGATAAAAACAATCATTTAACCCCACCTCCAAAAATCCCTCCCGCCAAAATCCAACCAGACCTTCATGTCCTTCAAACCAGGGCATTCTGGAAACAATTTTAAAATCCTGTGATATGTATGTCACCAACGACACATATCACCCTGCAGTCAAATTTGAAATTCATAATTGCCTTTACTTTAAAGATATGAATAATAAAGACAATTTA
>CAYNKM010000093.1:0-6928 GCA_964397795.1 uncultured Desulfovibrio sp.
GGGTTAGAATTATATTTTTGGCATTAAGCAATGGATAATCGGACGGTAGCGGCGGTTCCATATCAAACACGTCGCAGGCCGCGCCTGCAATCTCTCCATTATTAAGAGCTTCTGCCAGGGCCGCATTATCCACAACCGGACCCCTTGCGGTATTGATCAGAAAAGCGCTCTTTTTCATTTTCCTTAATTCATCCTTGCCAATCAGCGATCTGGTTTCAGATGTGAGAGGGGTATGCAGGGAAATGATATCCGCTTCTTCAAGAAGTTTCGGCAAACTCACATATTCGTCAAATACCGGATCTGGCGCTTTTCCCCGGTCGAGCGTGATAACCCTGGCGCCAAATGCCTTGCAAAGCTCGGCAAGCCTTTTTCCAATTGCTCCCGCTCCTATAAGCCCCACAGTCCTTCCCTGCAGCAATCCCGCATTTAGTCCCGACTTGGTCTTGCCAGACCTGACTCTTTCTTCCCCTTCCTTAATCTGCCTCAAAAGCTGAATCATGAAACTTATACATAATTCCGCCACCGCCTCATCCGCATATCCGGAAGCGTTGGAAACGGCGATATTCCTTTTTTTCGCGTCATCCAGGGGGATGTGGTCATAACCGGTAAAGGCTATATCAATAAATTTTGCCTTGGGAGCGGCGGCGAGAGCCTCGGCGGGAAGGGGCATATTTGCCAGCATGATTACATCCGCATCCTGAAGTTCCCTTTTTAGTTCCTCGACATTGGTTGTGCGCTTAAAGGTTTTAAGGGAATGCCCCATGTTTTTTAATTTTTGGGCATTCTTTTCCAAAAGTTCAGGGGAGCAGCCCAGGTCTTCCAGCAGGACAATATTCATGACCACCTCGTTTTATTTAAAGAATTTGTCTATATACCCCGCGATAAACAGGAGCAGGATAAGGACAGGCAAGATCCAGACGAGAAAGGGGCGAAGAAAAGCGGGAAATTTCAGGCCCATGCCTTCATCGGCTTCTTTTATGAAATTATTCCATCCCCAACCGCTTTTAAGGCAGCAAAAGAGGAGGAAGAGAATGCCTCCAAAGGGAAGGATATTATTATTGACAAGGAAATCTTCAAAGTCAAGAATTGTGGAACCGTTTCCCAAAGGCTGGATAAAGGAAAGGCGGCTGAAGCCAAGGGCGCAGGGCAGGGAAAGAAGCCACATGGTGAATAAGTGAAGCAGGATGGAGTGTATCCTGCGCATACCCCAGACATCCACGCTATAGGAGATTATATTTTCAAAAACGGCGACTACCGTGGTTAGTGAAGCAAAGGCCATGAAGATGAAGAATAGTCCGCCCCATATGTTACCGCTTGGCATGCCATTAAAAATATTGGGCAAGGTTACAAAAACAAGTCCAGGTCCGGAGTCCGGCGAGACGCCAAACGCGAAACAGGCGGGAAAAATAATCAGACCGGCCATTATGCCGACAAAGGTATCGAGGCTTGCAATCCAGATCGCCTCGCCTGTCAGGGAGCGATCCTTGCGCTGGTAACTGCCGAATATGCACATTGAGCCTATCCCGATGGAAAGGGTGAAGAATGCCTGGGTCATTGCGGCGTTACAAATGGTGAAAAAACCTGCCTTGGGCAGCCTGCTCCAGTCCGGCATGAGATAAAAGCGTATTCCTTCAAGCGCGCCGGGCAGAAACAGAACCCGAATAACCAGAAGGAAAAGGATAAGTAGCAGGGCGAGCATAAGAAAAGTGACAGTTCGTTCCACGCCTTTGCGTACGCCCAGGGCGCATACGATAAACCCAAATAGGACCGCGATACTCATTCCGGTTATCTGGACAGTGGGATTTGCCAGGCTGTGCTGGAAGAAGACCTGTATTTCGGTTGAATCCAGACTGGCAAGATCGCCGGTAAACATGAAATAACAATAGGAAAGCATCCAGCCGGTAACGGTGGTGTAGAACATCATCAGGAGGTAGCTTCCCACCAGGGCAAGCCAGCCGAAACTGCTCCAGCAAGTTCCGGCTGGCTCAAGTTTTTTCAGGGCAAGGCCCATATTCAGGCGGGAGGCCCTGCCGACTGAAAACTCCATCACCAGAATGGGCAATATCGCGCAGAGGCAGAGGATATAGATAAGGACAAAAATCGCTCCGCCATATTCTCCGGTAATAAAGGGAAAGCGCCATACATTGCCAAGACCAATGGCGCACCCTGCGGAAAGAAGGATAAAGCCCAGGCGGCTGCCCAGAATTTCCCTGGCTGACTTGCTGCCTGGAACAAGATCATTACTCATTGCTATTTACCGGTTAGAAGCGGAGAGCGAAGTTGATTCCAAAGCAAAAAGCAATCGCGCACATGAAGGGGCTTACTTCCCTGAAATGTCCGGTTAGGGCTTTCATCACGACAAAACTGATGAAGCCGAACCCGAATCCGGTCGCGATATTAAAAGTAAGAGGCATTGAAACAATGGTCAGAAAGGCGGGAAGGGCGACAGTAAAGTCCTTGAAATTGATATTTACCACTTCCTGCATCATTAGGGCGCCGACTATTATGAGGACGGGAGCCGTGGCATAAACGGGGACGATAGCCATAAGCGGAGCGAAAAAGAGGGCAAGGGTAAAGAGCAGGGCAATAACAACGGCAGTCAGGCCAGTTCGGCCGCCAGCAGCAACTCCGGTCGCGCTTTCCAGATATGAGGTGGCGGTGGTGGCGCCAAGGACAGCGCTTGCCATTGTGGCTACGGAATCGCACATCAGCGCCCTGTCCAGGTTTTCAATATGTCCGGTTTTATCCATAAAGCCGGCTTTTTGCGCCAGACCGATAAGAACCCCCATATTGTCAAAAAGATCCACCATAGTCAGGGTAAAGATAATGGAGAAAAGGCCATGACTCAAGGCTCCTGGAATATCCAGCTCCATAAAGCATCCGGTGGGAAGGGAAAATCTGGGGATAAAATTTTCCACGGCGGGAACAGGCGAAAGCCCGAGAATCATCCCGATTATTGTAATGCTGATTATTCCGATAATTATGGAAGCTTTCAGGCGGATAGCCAGAAGCGCTCCTATAAGAAATACGCCGCAAATTGAAATGAGTGTTTCGGGCTGGCCCAGATTTCCCAGGGTTACAAATGTGGACTTGTCCGCGCTTATAATACCGCAGTTTTTCATTCCAATAAATGCGATAAAAGCGCCGATACCCACAACAATGGCGTATTTTAAATCCATGGGGACGGCATTAATAATATATTGGCGTATTTTTGTTATGGTCAGGAGGAGGAAAATCACGCCGGATATAAATACTGCCCCAAGTCCGGTTTGCCAGGTATATCCGGCGGGTCCGCAAATATAATATGCGAAAAAGGCGCTGATGCCCAGGCCGGGAGCCACGCCAACCGGGAAATTTGCCCATAGGCCCATAAGGAGCGTGGCAAGGATGGATATCCAGATGGTGGCGCTTACAGCGGAGTCGGCGGGCATGCCGGTATCCGCGAGCATACCGGGCACGACAAAAATCAGATAGCACATGGACAGGAATGTGGTTAGTCCGGCCATACATTCAGTCCTGATGCTGCTCCCCTTTTTTGTAATGGAGAAAAATCTGTCCAGAAAATTCATGTCCGATCCGTACCCTGTTCAGGATTATCTGCAATGTTTTCATAAAAAGCGCAGCCTCGCCGTCCTCCGTTCTTGACAGAATAAAGGGCGGCATCCGCGCTGGTATAGAGATTTTTTGTAAAACCGTTTTCGGAAACGGCTCCGCCCGCGCTTATGGAAAGAGGGGGAACATCGTTTTCGGGACTTTTCAGGATCTCATTGATATTCCCTATTTTCTTTTTAACTATGTCGGCGATATCCGGCCCAACGCTGGGCAGGATAACGGCAAATTCATCTCCGCCAATACGGATACAAAAGTCATTTGAACGGAAATTATGCTTAAGAAGCCTGGCTACACGGATGAGGGCTGCATCGCCAACAGCGTGACCATATTGATCATTGATTCCCTTGAATTTGTCCACATCAATAAGCACAAGGCCGAGGGGCTCTTTTTCCTTGGCCAGGATATTTTGCAGGGAATTAAACGCGCTGCGGTTAAAAAGCCCAGTTAACGGATCATGCTCCGATTTATATTTCATTTGCTCTTCATGCTTTTCCTTAATGGCGAATATCTCGTTATAAGTTTGCGCCAGATGCCTGAATTCGTATGCCCCCACAAGTTCAAACATGGTGTTATCGCGAATACATTTTAGATAGATTGCCAGCGGTTTTATAATGAGGAAGATAATCATGGCAAATGTCAAAATATTAACAAGACAGAGGGCAATCAGGAGGAGTCTCTGTTCGGATACGATATTTCCAAGCTGTCTTGTCTCCCTTGTCAACGCGTCCCTGGTGAGGACAATGTTTTTGTTCAGAAACGCGCTTAAATTGGAAAAGATCTGTTTTCTGGTATTCTGATATTCCTCATTATAAAGAATATCCCGAGCACGGGCTATTAGCTGATCGGGAGTTTTGTAGTAATCCTCCCCCTCAGGCTCGATTTTCCTGATCATTTCTGGAAAGCTGGCAAGATCCATGTTTTTGGCTTCCGCTATCAGGCGGATGGCATAAAGTTCCGTGTTGGCAAGAGTATTGGAAAGTTCAAGCGAATCCTGCAGGGTGTTGTCGCCAGGAGGAAGCATGCCCTTGTTTTCCAGAATCTCAATAGCTTTTTCTCTGGTCTGGTCAATAACCAGTTCATTAAAGAAGTTATCCGCATGAACGCGGTTGCCGGTCTGGGCAAAAAGCCGTGCCTGATTTGCCAGATAATTTGAGGTTTCCTGAAGATCCCGCGCTGTTTTTTCCCAATTAAGATAGGTTTCTATGGCGTTGACGCTTGTCTCATAGCCTCTGGAAAGACGGAAGGTGGAATAGATGACAATAATAAAAAGAAAAACCGAAAGACAGAGCATGAAAATATTTACAAACCTGATGCGCAGACCTTTAACTGGGGAAGCCTTGTTCATAAGGCGGCCACTCCTCAGGGCAGCGTGAATCCCTGGTTAATTTCAATATTATTAATATGTAAACCAGAAAGCGGAATAGCGTCAACAAGATATAAAAACGCAATCCCCGAGGCATTGTTTTATTTTAAGCGCGCGAAAAAGGACGCGGAAAGTAGATCATTCGCCAATCCTGGCAGCGGTCTTACAGATTCAAAAAGCCGATAACGCCAGTAAATATAACCTGCGCGGCGATTGCGGCCAGAATCAGGCCTGTCAGTTTCGCAAGAATGGCGATGCCTGTAACTCCCAAAAGTTTTCCGGCCATATCCCCCAGCGCCAGAAGCAGGAACATCCCGAAAGCGGCCAAAAACAGGGAAAGTATTCCGGCCAGAAGCTCATGGTGGGAACGCGCGGCCGCGCCCATGACCATGACAGCGCCAATGGAAGCGGGACCCATGCCCAGGGGAATGGCCAGCGGAACGACGCTTATATCCCCCTCGTGATGATGCAGCTCCTCACTATCCGAATCATCATTCATAAGCGCGATAGCCGTAAGCATAAGCAGAACGCCAGAACCTATTCGAAACGCGTCCAGCGTAAAGCCGAAAAGCTCAAATATACTGGAACCCCAAACATAGAGAACGATGCCGATTATAAATATCGCGGAGGAAGTTTTTAAGGCAATTTTAAGTTTTTCACTGCCGGACTTGTTTTTTGTATGTCCCAGAAACGCGCTCAGGACCGCCGGAGGCGTCATAAGCGCATATAATTTTATACTGTTGCCCAGAATTTCACCGATTATGTTTTCAGTCATGCCTCGATCTTTCCTGAATAAAAAAGTTTTTCATGGATGCCGGATAAAACCCTTGATACCGCTGAAGATAACCTGGGCGGCTATCGCGGAGAGAAGCAGGGCCGTAAGTTTGCCCATAACGGTTATGCCTGTTTGGCGCAGCAGCTTTTTAACCGGATCGGCAAGGCATAAAAGGACAGCCATACCCAGGGACGCGACAAGGAGAGAGGCGGAAAAAATCAGAATCTCGCGGGTGGTTGTCGCGCCCGCGCCGAGTACCATGACCGTCCCTATCGCCGATGGTCCCATACCCAGAGGAATGGCCAGCGGAACAACGCTTATGTCGCCTTTCAGCTTTTGAGGGAGCATATCGTCTTTATCGTCATTCATAAGACGGATGGCAGACAGAAAAAGCAGGAGTCCCACGCCAATTCTGAAGGCATCCAGGGTAAAACCGAAGATATTGAAAATTTTAAGTCCGAAAAGCAGGAGAATCTCTCCAAGAATAAAAATGGCCAGGGCGCAGCGGCATGCGATGCCATATCTTTCCGTAAGAGTTTTATGAGAAGTGTTGGCGATAAAAGCGCCAAGGACAGCGGTAGGAGTCATCAGCGCATACAGTTTTATGGCCAGGCCAAATGTGGATCCAATAGATATTTCTTCCATATGCAAGTTTTCCAGTTCAGCAGGACAGACAGGAAAGCCCAAAGCGGCTTTTTGGATCAGCGCGCATCGTCTGCGGATTTGCCCAGGCCGTATTTTCGGGCTTTACGCACAATGGACGATTGGCTTATGCCGAGGCGTCTTGCCGCCTTATACGTGCTTCCTGTTTCTTCAAGAGCTTGAGAAATCATCATTTTTTCCAGAGCCGCCAGGGCCAGGGGCAGGCTTTGGTTTATGATGGGGGATGGGAGCGGGCTCGCTTCTTCCCTGCTTATATAGGATGGAAGATCCCTGGGGGTGATGGTATCCTTTTCGCATAATGTGACCAGAGACTGAATAACGCTTTGAAGCTCGCGCACGTTGCCTGGCCAGGAATAGCCAAGAAAAAGCTGTTCAACGACAGGATCAAGCTTTTTGGGCAGACTATTTTCAGGAGAAAATTTTTCAAGGAAATGTCTGGCGAGAAAAAGAATGTCATCGCGCCGTTTTCGCAGCGGTGGCATGTCAACACAGAGAACCCGTAAACGGTAAAAAAG
>CAYNKM010000094.1:0-6852 GCA_964397795.1 uncultured Desulfovibrio sp.
AGGTTGAAAAATCCTTTAATTCAGCCATAATTGACTCCTTTGAATTTCTGAAAACTTCATTTTCTGGCTAAAACAGTCCGTGGCAAACCTGCAAGATCCTTAGAAACCATTATTTCCTTAAATCCCGCGTCTTTATAAATTTCCTCCAGCTTTTTTTGCTGCGTTGATCCGTGTTCCGTTATCAGTATCCCTCCTTTTTTAAGACAACGCATTGTTTCAACGCCCAGGGCTTTTAAATGCCCAAAGCCGCCTTCATCAGAAAATAATGCGGAATGAGGTTCAAAATCAAGCACATCCCTCATGACATCCTTTTTTTCATGAAGACCGATATAGGGAGGATTGCTGACGACAAGATCAAGGGAGCTGTCTTTCAAGGGCAAATTATACATATTACCTTGGACAAAAATCGCGTCAGGAGCAATGTTCATGGCGTTTTTGGACGCGATTTCAAGGGCCTGCAAACTTTTATCCAACAGTAGCCCCCGCCACCCTTTCCGGCGGGCGAGAAGGGAAAGTCCTATATTGCCGCAGCCGCATCCGGCGTCAAGAAAAACAATATTTTCTTTGTTGATGAATTTTAAGGCCAACTCAACAATCAGTTCAGTTTCTTGCCTGGGAATTAGGACATGGGGAGATACCAGAAATTTATGCTCAAAAAAATCCTTGGTGCCTGTTATATAGGCCAATGGCTCGTGACTGCTTCTGCGTAAAATGAGTTCCCGCAGGGAGCAATATTCCGCGTATGAAAGCTGACGATCGCGTGATAGCGCAAGCCCAAGTCTGGATAAACCCAAAACCTGTTCAAGAAGAACAGTGACACAAAGGCCGGGACTGTTAACCCCGGCCCTGGTCAAAACTGAAATAAACTCTTTTTCACATTCCCGGACGGTCATAAATCCGTCTTGTTCCTTTTACAATGCCGGTCTGGTATCCGCCTCGGGATTTTTGCTTTTCCGCCGCTGTTTTGAACTGGCTGCCACGCCTGTTTCTTCCATACTACCGGAATCATTTCTGGATGCCTTTTTTGCAGGCTTGCGGGCAAAGGGATCAGAATTGCCGTTTTTCACAAACGCGAGAGGAAGGATCTCATCATAATGCCTGACAGTATGGATCTCAATCTTGTTACGCAGATCTTCTGGCACATCTTCAAGATCCTTTTCATTTTGCCTCGGTATTATTACATGCTTCAGCCCGCGCGCTACCCCGGCCAGAATCTTTTCCTTGATTCCGCCAACCGGCAATACCCGTCCCTGCAGGGTTATTTCGCCAGTCATGCACAGATCTGGTCTTACCCTGACTCCGGACAAGGCGGAAATAAGGGCGGTTGTCAAAGTCACTCCCGCGGACGGGCCATCCTTGGGGGTCGCCCCAGCGGGAACATGGACATGAATATCCTGTTTTGAAGCCAAAGCGGAATCAATTCCAAGGTCATCCGCCTTGCTGCGAATGTAACTTAAAGCCGCTTGCGCGCTTTCTTTCATTACATCGCCCAACTGACCTGTCAACTGAATCTGGCCCTTTCCCTTGACGGCGTTGACTTCTATGTGAAGAACCTCCCCTCCGGCAGGAGTCCAGGCAAGACCAAGCGCCATGCCCGGTAAAAGTTCTTCATCCTTTTCATCTTCAAGAAAACGCGGTGCGCCCAGAAGCTTATGCAGATCTTCGCTGGTGACTGTAAACGGTCCTTCCTCGCCTTCCGCCTTTTTTCTCGCAAGCTTGCGGGCAATCGCGCCAAGTTCTCTCTCCAGATTTCTGACGCCCGCTTCCCGGGTATATTCGCTGATTAACTTGCCAATACTTTCTTCATCAATGACAAGATCATCTTTCTTCAAGCCGACATCAGCAACCTGCTTTGGCAGCAAATGTTCTTTGGCAATGGCGATCTTTTCCTGCTGGGTATATCCTGCAAGACTTATCACCTCCATGCGATCCTTTAATGCGGCTGGAATTGTCTCCAGATGATTGGCCGTACATATGAACATTACGCGTGAAAGATCAAAGGGCAAATTGAGATAATGATCGCTAAAAGTTGAATTTTGTTCAGGATCAAGCACTTCTAGTAATGCGGAAGAAGGATCTCCCCTGAAATCGGCCCCAATCTTGTCAACTTCATCCAGCACAATAACCGGATTGCGCGTGCCAGCCTGTTTCAGGGCCTGAATGATTCTGCCCGGCATGGATCCTATATAAGTACGTCTGTGTCCCCTGATTTCCGCTTCATCATGCATTCCGCCCAGGGAAAGACGCTGGAATTTGCGTCCCATAGCCCTGGCAATGGATTTGCCCAAAGAAGTTTTGCCCACTCCTGGAGGGCCAGCAAAACACAAGATGCTCCCCTTTGAATTCGGATTCAGCTTGCGTACGCTGAGAAATTCAAGAATCCTGTCCTTGACCTTTTCCAGACCGCAATGATCCTCATCAAGAATTGTTTTGGCGACATTTATATCCAGACGGTCGCGTGACATTTTTTTCCAGGGCAATTCCGCCAGCCATTCAAGATAGCTGCGAGCCACATTGGCCTCGGAAGAATCAGCATGCATGGATGCAAGACGCCTGAGCTGTTTGTCGGCTTCCGCCCTCGCTTCTTTGGGAAGTCCAGCCTTGTCGAGCTGCTGTTTGAGATTCTGTATATCATCTCCGCTTTCAGCGTCACCTTCGCCAAGTTCATGGTGAATAGCCTTGAGCTGCTCACGCAAAAAATATTCCTTCTGGGCCTTGTCCATGCCTTCTCTGGCGGCTCCCTGGATTTTAGCCTGGACAGTCGCGATTTCCAGTTCATGCCCAAGGAGGTCATTTACCATCCTGAGCCTTTCCAGTGTATCTCCGGTTTCGAGGATTTTCTGGGCCTGTTCCATTTTAATCCGCATATTGGCAACAATTAAGTCCGCCAGGCGGCCCGGATCGTCCACGTTCTGAAGAATACCCATAATGTCGGGAGAGGAAAGCCCACGGATGGAGAGAACTTTTTCGCTACGTTCCCGCACTGTCCTCAAAAGGGCTTCGGCATTGGCGTCCATTGGAGAAACCACTTCGGGAAGACTTTGAACCTGGGCCTTCAGAAATGGTTCGGTAGAAAGATAGTCAACCACCCTGGCCCGACCGATGCCTTGAACAAGAATTTTAATCCTGGAGTCCGGCATCTTCAGCATCCGCATTATGTGGACAACTGTGCCCACCCTATAGAGATCATCTGGATCAGGATCTTCAATAGACTCATCTTTCTGGGCGCAGACCAGAAGTTTTCTGCCATGCGCGATTGCGTCTTCCACCGCCTTTACGGATTTTTCCCTGCCTATAAACAAAGGCAAAATCATATAATTAAAAACAACCACGTCCCTGACCGGCAGAACCGGTAAAATGGGTGGGATATTCTCCTGAACATGCCCGTCGTCTTCAATAGGAGCGCCTTCCAGGGATATGGAAATATTCTCCGAATCGTGAGAATTTTCTTCAGGCGCCGGGCTTGTATTTTCTACTGGCTGATATTCTTCCTGCCCGGATGAATCCTGATTATCCCTATGCAATTTATCTTCCATTATATTCCCCCTATATCGTGGAGAAGCTTGCCTTGACTTATGCTATAGCAATCGCCAGCAGTTATTATTACATGATCAAGAAACCGCAAACCCAGAAGCGGAGCCAGTTTTTTAATTTCCGCGGTAAGTTTTAAATCCGCTCTGGAAGGATCGGGATTTCCACCGGGATGGTTATGAACAAGAATAATTCCGCTGGCCTTGTGCAATAGCGCTGCTTCAAGGACGTCCCTTGGCTCCATTGCCACGGAACTAATACTTCCGTGCCTGAGCCTTTCCCAAGATATAAGTCTGTTTTGCGCATCGACAAGGGCAAGCCATGACTCTTCATGCCCCAAATGTCCAAGACGATGTTTTCCCATATGTGCCACGGCTTCCGGACTGGCCAAAACAAGCCTTTCCATAATTGGCGAGGCGGCATATCTGGCCAAAATCTCCCTGATTAAACGCCACAGGGCCATTACCCCAGGACCAAATCCATCAATATTCATCAGTTCGTCAGGTCGGGCGTCCAGAACTCCGCGCATACTTTTAAAGCGGCTGATTAATTCCCGCGCCAAAAGCTTGGTATCCTTTCTGATAATGGCAAGTCCAAGCAGTAATTCCAGCACTTCATAATCAGCTACGGAACAGGGATCGCGTTTAAGACGCTCCCTCAATCTCTCCCTATGGCCTTTTAAAAGCCCTGAAGGATTATCTTCTTTTTTAACCATGCCGTATCCGGAATATTGTCAGATGTTTTCCCGCTTTTATTGTCCTGGGGACAATATATAATTCGGGAAAATGAATCGCCTGATTTATTGTCTGGCTCTTTCAGGAGAAAAAAGTATTCCCAACTCAATGACAAGTTTATCAAGAGCCTGTTCGGGACTCAATTTTACATTTTTTACCTGAAATTCAATATTGGCAAGAAGAACAAAAGCCTGGGTCAGCGCCTTTTTTTCCAGACGGTTGGCCAGGCTTTTTTTAAGATTGGAGTCATAGCCAAAATAGGGATTTCCGCCTGATTTGAAGATCCAGAACTCCTGCAAATCCTTTGTCAGTATCGCGATAAGGAAAAAAAGAAAGGAAGAGGCATCCCCCCGGGAAATTTCTCTCCATACCTGGGGTAAATTTCCTGTATATAAACTTTTGACGCATAAAAAGGCGTTCGCTTCGGGCCTGTCATAATATGTCTCTTCAAGAGATTCGCTTATCTCGCCTTCGCCATAAATTAAATACAGTTTATCAAGTTCATTGGCTATGACCGCCGCTTCTGGACGAATGAGGGAACAAAAAGATTCCAACGCGATATTGCTGAATTTTAATTTTCTCCTTTCAGCTTCTTCCCTTACATAATCCCTCAAATTCCTGTTCTTAAGCGCGTCCCGTTCCCAATACCATTTATTTTTTTTTGCGAATTCAAGAGAGCGGCTTTGATTGATATAAGCGGGAATTTTAAAGCCCTTTTTATTATCATACTCGCATTCAAGACAAAAAAAAGGCCAGATGGCGTCTGAACCACAAGCCATACTCATATCAAGGCTTTTCCAGACCCTGGCATTCCATTCATTGGCCCTGTAAACAATAATAGCCCGATTCTCGATGAATAAGCCCTGCTGCTTCAGGCTTTCCCAGAATCGGGAATCTGGCGGCTCGTCTCCCCAGAAGATATATTTTTTCCATTCGTCCGAAGAAGGAGGATATTGCTTGAGCAGCTGATCCACCTTCTGCTTGAGCAGTTCGCTGTCGGGGCTGACCAAAAATGAAAACCCGGGGCGCGCCATTATCCAGTTTAATCCGATTAATTGGCTACTATATTGACAAGTTTGTCTGGAACGACAATTATTTTCCTTACAGTCTTGCCCTCAAGATGCCTCTGTACGGAAGCTTCCTTTAGAGCCGCCTTTTCTGTCTTATCCCCCGGCGAACCGGCAGGAAGCGTTATTGTTCCCCTCAGTTTCCCGTTTACCTGAACAGCAAGCGTCAGCAAATCTGCCCTGACCGCTTCCTCATTCCATTCAGGCCAGGCCACTTCTTCCAGATTTGAATCATGTCCCATCTTCTGCCACAATTCAGAAGCGATATGGGGAGCGACAGGATAAAGAAGGGTGATGACCGTTGCCAACGCGGATGAAAAAACGCGATTATCTTCCGGAGTATCCGGCAGTTTTTCCCTTATGGAATAAAGAAAATTCACAAATTCCATAATGGCCGCAATTGCTGTATTGAACTGAAAGCGTTCAACAAGATCTTCACTGACCTTCCTTATGCATTGATGCTCCTTGCGAACAATTTCCCTGCATAAGGCGGATATATTTTCCGTGGGAGCAATTTCGCCAGCTTTTTGCGGGCGAATCCTTTTTCTCTCCTCCTCAAATAATCTCCATACCCTGTTTAAAAAGCGGTGAGCGCCCTCAATACCCTTGTCGGACCAGTCAAAATCCCTTTCCGGCGGCGCGCCAAACAGGCAGAATAGACGCACGGTATCAGCGCCATACTGCCTAATCATTTGGCCGGGATCGACAACATTGCCCTTGGATTTGGACATTTTCGCGCCTTCCTTGAGAACCATCCCCTGCGTCAGAAGATTCGAGAAAGGTTCGGCGAGATTTTCCGGATAAAATCCAAGATCACGAAGGGCCATGGTGAAAAATCGCGAATAAAGAAGATGCAGGATCGCATGTTCAACGCCGCCAATATACTGATCCACAGGCAACCAATAATTTATAATATCTTTATCAAAGGGGGCTTTTTCGTTACGGGGATCGGCATATCTGGCAAAATACCATGAGGATTCAACAAAGGTATCCATGGTATCTGTTTCCCTTCTGGCGGGTTTTCCACACCTGGGACAATTGCACTGGACAAAGGAATCGGTTTCAGGAAGCGGAGAGCGCCCGTCCTCCCTGATTTTGGCATCCAGCGGCAGAATCAGGGGCAGATTTTCTTCTTTTTCCGGCACAATGCCGCAATCCTCGCAGTAAACGATAGGGATAGGCGCGCCCCAATAACGCTGACGGGATATATTCCAGTCCCGAAGCCGATACTGGACTGTCCCCTCTCCCATTCCACGATTCTTCAATTCTTCCGTAATCGCCTTCATCGCGGAGATGTTATCCATTCCGTCAAACTTGCCGGAATTAACCATTTTGCCTGGTCCAGTCCACGCTTCGTTCATGCTGGCAGCGGAAATCTCCCTGTCTTCCGGTTGAATTATTACCTTGATCGGCAAGTCATATTTTTTTGCAAATTCAAAATCCCTCTGATCGCCAGCAGGTACGCCCATAACCGCGCCAGTACCATAACTCGCGATAACGAAATTTCCCAGCCAGATCGG
>CAYNKM010000095.1:0-6829 GCA_964397795.1 uncultured Desulfovibrio sp.
TAATTTGCTCTTTTTATGTTATTGAAAACATAAATTTTTATTTTTTAAAAGTATTTTGTCTTCATCATCAATTGAATTTACAGAGCGATATTTTATAATATACCAATTTCGGCGTCAGTCAGATAACAGGCCGGATCTTCAGCCCAGACATCGCCATGCACGGCTTCCGCGCGGGCGCGGAAATTGCCTCCGCATATTTCCAGATAGCGGCATTTGGCGCATCTGCCCTTAACATGAAGCTTTTTATTTTTTAATTTATGGAGCAGCTCTATTCCCGCGTCATCCCAGATACTGGAAAAAGGTCTTTCAAGGACATTTCCAAATACATGCTCGCGCCAGAACTGATCGGCATGGACCTTGCCATCCCAGGAAATGCAGGCTATGCCCCGTCCGGAATTATTACCTTCATTGTACTGGAGAAGTTTGAAAACATCCCTGGCCCTGTCCGGATCCTCCTTTTGCAGACGCATCCATACATACGGCCCATCGGCGTGGTTATCAACAGTCAGGATCTCTTTTGGCTTGCCCTGTTCAAACAGGGAGCGCGTTTCATCCATAATCAGATCAAGGACCTTTCTGGTTTCCTGATGATCCAGATCTTCCTCGATAAGTCCTGATCCCCTGCCCGAATAGACCAGATGGTAAAAACAGGCGCGGGGGATTTCCAGATCCCTGAGCAAACGAAATATCCCGGGAATTTCCGAAACATTTCTCTTATTAATTGTAAAACGCAGACCTACCTTAAGCCCTTCCGCCTGGCAGTTCGCGATTCCTTCAAGAGCCTTCCTGAAAGCTCCCTGAACGCCCCTGAACCTGTCATGAGCTTCTTCCAGCCCATCCAGGGAAATGCCTACATAGGACAGTCCGACTGATTTTAATTCCCTCGCCTTTTGGGGCGTAATTAAAGTTCCATTTGTTGATATTACCGCCCTCATATTTTTTTGAGTCGCATAACTCGCCAGCTCTGTCAGATCTTCCCTCACGAGAGGCTCTCCTCCGGAAAACAGCATTACGGGAGACCCGTAAGCGGCGAGATCAGCTATCATTTCTTTTGCCTGATCAGTACTTATCTCATCCGAACCCTTTACGCCGACAGCCTGGGCATAACAGTGAACACATTTCAGATTGCATCGCCTGGTCATGTTCCAGACAACGACAGGTTTTTTGTCTTTTGAAAATTGAAGCAAATGGGAAGGCAATTTTCCGGATTCCCGTCCATACCGCAGGACGTCGGAAGCTTCAGCCTGATCGCAATATAATTTGGATATTCCTATCATCTTACTTAATCTTTTCCGTAATGAATTGTTTCAGGCCAGAAAATCCCTCGGGTAATTTATCGGGCAAAGTGCCGCCTGCCTGTGCCAAATCCGGCCTTCCGCCTCCTGATCCCCCGCAAATTTTAGCGACAATATTGATCAATTCGGGAGCCTTGAACAGGGAGTGCAGATCTTTTGACACATATAAAATCAGGGAGAGTTTTTCTCCCTCTGTTCCGGCAAGACAGATTATAGCATTCGTGGGAAATTGCCCGCGCAGTTTATCCATTAATTCCCTCAACGCCCTGATGGGTTTGTCGGGAAAACTTTCCATTAGCAGATTTATATTGCCGACTTTCTGAACGCCGCTGGCGAGATCGGAAGCAGAAACCAGACTTTCTCCCTTTTCAACAGACTTGCGCAATTTTTTTATCTCATCCTGTAAAATCTGGATTCGTCCGGAAAGCCCTGCCGGCTGCGTCTTGAGAAGGGATGAGAGGTCTGATAATTCACCCCGCTGATTAATCGTATAATTATAAGCGTTCCAGCCGGATACCGCTTCTATCCGGCGTACACCCGCGGAAACCGCGCTCTCCGAAGTGATGATAAAGGAGCCTGCCTGACCCGTAAAATTCAGATGGGTTCCGCCGCAAAGTTCCACCGAAGCGGGACTGGCCTCCTCTCCCACTGTAAGCACTCTTACTGTATTGCCGTATTTTTCACTGAAAAGAGCCATTGCCCCTTTTTCTATTGCCCTGTCATACGGCATTTCACAGGCTTGCACAGGCAGATTTGCCATAATCATGCTATTTACTTCCCTCTCCACAGCCGAAAGCTCACTTTTGGAGAGAGCCGAAAAATGGGAAAAGTCAAAGCGAAGCCTGTCTTCATCAACAGAAGACCCAGCCTGTTTAACATGAACGCCAAGAACCTTCCGCAATGCGGCATGTAAAAGATGCGTGCATGTATGGTTTCTCGCTATGGACAGTCTGCTGTCCGGATCCACTTCTTCCTGAATCGAATCTCCCTTGCGCAATTCTCCCGCATCGACCTGAACTTCAAGCGCGATAATATCAGATGCTGGTTTTATTGCGCCATTGACTCGGGCTGACGCTTGAGGAGATGAGATTAGACCCTTATCTCCGGTCTGCCCTCCTGATTCGCCATAAAAAGGGGTTGTCTGGCAAATGACAAAGCCCCGCATCCCCTCATCAAGCGTTTCAACGAGATTTCCGGATTCATTAATTAAAGCGGATATGACGCTCTCACATTTCAGGCTTTTGTAACCGATAAATTCGCTTTTTATACCCTCCCGTGCAAGAGCCTGACCTGTTTCCACAAGTTGCCTTCTATCTTCCTGACCCAATATTCCGCCTTGCTTCTGTGAGGATCTGGCACGGTTTCTCTGTTCCTCCATCAACTTTTCAAAACCTTTCCCATCAACCCCGAAGCCCCTTTTGACTGCGACATCCGTAACAATATCAAGGGGAAAACCATAGGTATCATGGAGTAAAAAACAGAAATCCCCAGAAACTGTCTTATCTTCCGCCTTTTCGAGCCTGGCAAGCTCCTCTTCAAGCATATGAAGGCCATTGTCCAGAGTATGGGCGAAGCGTCTTTCCTCTTCGTAAACCACCCTGTCAATAAAATCCGCATTTTTCACAAGCTCTGGATAAGCGTCCCCCATCACTTCCGTAACCTTGCGGGCCACCTTATGAAGGAAAGGTTCATGAATGCCCATAAGAGTCGCAAAGCGTAAAGCGCGACGGATAAGGCGACGCAAAACATATCCCCTCTGACCGTTGGAAGGTAAAATGCCCTCTGCAACCAGAAAGGCGGCTGATCTCGCATGATCTGCAATAACTCTCAGTGCGGTATCAATATCATTTGTGTCGGGAGCGCTTTCCGAATAGGAAACATTGGCAACCTTTGCGGCGTACTGGATAAGTTCCTGAAACAGGTCGCAATCAAAATTTGACCGCTTGCCCTGGCAAACCGCCGCTATTCTTTCCAGACCCATGCCGGTATCAATATTGGGAGCCGCCAGGGCTAGTCTCTCGCCATCTTTCTGCTGGTCAAACTGTGTAAACACAAGATTCCATATTTCAAGGAAGCGATCGCAATCGCATTTTCCTATGCCGCAATCTGGCCCGCAAGACATGTCCTCACCCTGATCTATATAAATTTCAGAGCATGGCCCGCATGGACCGGTTTCACCCATTGTCCAGAAATTATCCTTCTCATTCATCCTGACAATGCGTTCTTCCGGCAAATTGGCCACTTCCTGCCAGATCCTGAAAGCTTCGTCATCATCCTTATATACGGTAACCCATAATTTTTCCCTGGGAAGCTTAAGTTCATTGACAACAAAATCCCAGGCCCAGGAAATAGCCTCCCGCTTGAAATAATCGCCAAAAGAAAAATTTCCCAGCATCTCAAAAAAAGTATGATGCCTTGCCGTGCGCCCCACATTTTCAAGATCATTGTGTTTTCCCGATACGCGCAGGCATTTCTGGCATGTCGCCGCCCTTTTGTAATCCCTTTTTTCCTCCCCCAAAAACAGTTTCTTGAACTGGACCATTCCCGCGTTGGTAAAAAGGAGACTGGGATCATTGGGGGGAACAAGAGGCCCCGATTTTTCAACTGCATGAAACTGGCGTTTAAAATAATCAAGAAAACGGGATCGAATCTCCTGAGCTGTTAACATAACCTGGTTTCCCGAATACGGTTTTTTAAGTTGATAAAATTCCCAGCCAGATAAAACGGGTATATTTCGCTGATAATTTATATAAAATAACGGCGCATACCGCGCCATATTTTTTCAGATTTGAAAGAACCGGTTTTCAACCGGTACCAGATTTGACCTATTCATCCTCGTCAACCAGATCGAGATCTTCGCCCTCGTCCATATCCTCCGCGGTAGGCGTAAATTCCTGTGGATGCAAACCAAGATATTCCTTCACCTTTTCTTCCACGGCATTTCGCAATTCCAGGTTTTCATCCAGAAGATCCCGGACTTTTTCGCGTCCCTGCCCGAGTTTTTCATCACCGAAAGCAAACCACGAACCGCTCTGTTCAATAATGCCCGCTTCTATGCCAATATCAAGAAGCTCTCCGGAACGGGAAATACCCTGTCCAAATATTATGTCAAACATGGCAACGCGAAATGGAGGAGCCACCTTGTTTTTGACAACCTTGGCCTTGGTCCTGTTGCCAAATTCCGCATCCTTGTCCTTGAGTCCCTGTTTTCTGCGGATATCGATGCGGACAGACGAATAAAATTTCAGCGCGTTTCCGCCTGTTGTGGTCTCGGGATTTCCATATCCCATCATGCCTATTTTCTGTCTGATCTGATTTATGAAAATTACGGCGGTTCCGGATTTATGTATGGTGCCAGTCAGCTTGCGTAAGGCATGCGACATAAGACGGGCATGACCGCCAACCTGAACTTCACCCATATCGCCATCCAGCTCCGCCTGGGGAATGAGGGCGGCGACAGAATCTACCACAACAAGATCCACCGCTCCGGAACGGACAAGCGTATCCAGAATATCCAGGGCCTGTTCACCGTAATCAGGCTGGGAAATAAGAAGCTCATCGGTATTGACGCCCAGCTTATTGGCATAGGCGACATCCAGGGCATGCTCCGCGTCAATAAAGGCACAAGTTCCGCCCAGCTTCTGGCATTCGGCAATAATATGCAAGGTCAGGGTGGTTTTTCCAGAAGATTCCGGCCCAAAAATTTCGCTTACTCGCCCCCTGGGTATTCCGCCTATCCCAAGAGCCAAATCCAGGCCAATTGAGCCAGTCGGGATAACAGGCACATCCTCTTTTACATCGTAGGACAATTTCATTATGGCGCCTTTGCCATGTTTGCGCTCAATGGAGGCAAGAGCGGTGCTCAACGCATCCGCGCGGGCTTTTGCCGGATCTACTGGTGCTTTTTTTGCCATGAAATTCTCCTGTCCCTGCTTTGAAAAAAAATTCGTATCTTCTGACCAGCTGTAATATCAGAAATACAATAATATAATCTTTTAATTTGGATTAGAATGGCATATCGTCAAGGGGACTTTCTTCAGAAGGCGAAGTTTTTTGGGATTCGTCATAATCCGCATTCTTTCTGCCAGCATTTCTGTTTTTTGCTGCGGGTCGTTCGGAATAATCCGAATTACCCTGGGGAGAAAATCTCCCAGGTTCATCCTCATATTCGGGAGCGTCCCCCCTTGCCCGCGAGCCTTCCTTGCGATCCAGAAAAATAACCCTTTGAGCCCTTACATCTGTCGCGTAGCGATCCTGGCCCTGCTGATCCTGGTATTTTCTTGTCTGCAAACTGCCTTCTATATATACAAGACTGCCTTTTGCAAGATAATTGCAGCAACTTTCCGCCTGCTTTCCCCAGACATTAACCCGGTGCCATTCTGTTCTTTCAACCCTGTTTCCATCCCTGTCAGTATAGGAATCATCGGTCGCCAGATTCAGGGTGGTCACTGGCTGGCCGCCAGGAATATAGCGCAGTTCCGGATTCCGTCCCAGACGACCAATTAACATAACTTTATTTAACATGTATCTTACCCATTTTAATTGCGGCAGAAATTAATATCGTTTACCTTTACGGTATATATCACCAGACGGATCTACCCTTTCCAGGATCTTTCCAGCCTGTCCAGGGCGTCTTCCAGTTTATTGCTTAAATCATTGGCCTTGCGCGGTTCCCAGTCGGAGAGGGCCTGATAAATATCATCCCTTATACGGGCACATTCCCTTATGCCAGGACCCAGCGCCTCCTTGCGTTCTTCTGACCAGTCCATAAATTCAAGTCCCTCTTTCAACGCCCTGACCATTTCGAGAACGCCATGATTCTCAAGCTTAATGGGAAGACTGAAAGCCAGACGCGAAATATGCGGCCAGTCTTCTTCCAGAAGATCATCATTCCAGGTTTCCGCTATAACCCTGATTTGCAAAACCTTGCTCATATCCATTCTCCTCGGCTTGATATTTTATGCCTTGAACAAATTTCCAATTATCCTGTCAATCCTTGACAGGCCATTCCGTCTGAACCCGCATTACAACTTCCTGAATTGACGCAAGTTGATCCCGGGGGCAAATGCCCACCAAAGGCATCCCCGCATCCATATTTTCATTATATTTAACATATACGGCGTAAATCACCCCTTCAGGACCGGAATATTTCAAGGGAGCCTCCCTTTTCATCCGCGACATTATAAACAATTCCATCCCTTCCCTGATCGCCACGGAATGCGCGTCGGAAGCCCTGATCTTTTTATCGACTTCTGGCGTAAAATAATACTTGGCCCTTTCCGGCGCCTTAAAAAGATAAAGAGCCTTGCGCAGGATAATGCCCTCAACTTCTGATCTGGTCAAAAGATGGCGCAGACTTCCTATAGCTGTCCCGCATTCAACAAATTTACCCTCCAATTCCGTATGAAGTTCGCTTAATTCTCCATTCTCCGGAATATACAAGGGTTTGGGATTGCGCTCCCGCTCAAGAACCGCGATTTGCGTTCCGGGTTTTTCCTTCCACTGTCCCTGAGGCCCATGCACCTTGTCTCCAG
>CAYNKM010000096.1:0-6812 GCA_964397795.1 uncultured Desulfovibrio sp.
CATAAAATATTAAAAAGTCCCTGATTTTCTCTGAATCCAGCTCTTCAACCGGGCTGAACTCGGCAATCATTTCAGCAGCCTTACGCAGATCACCCGCGAGTTTGCGAAGACTTTCCGCGATTTCCATGTAACTGCTCCAGTTTTGTGAGATTAATCACGGGTTTGCCATTAGCCCGTTTTTCCAGGACACGAATGGTTTTTGCGGCTTTTCTCAGAAGAACTGCGGCTTGCTTACGGAACTCGGCTTTCATATCTGATAACCTAGAGCCTGTGCGGTCACGGCATAAGCTTCCTCTGCCGTTTTTACCAACCGCTCGTTCCAGATGGAGTTTGAAACCTGATTGTATGCCTGCTCCGCGGTCTTTTGAAACTGGCCGTTTTGGATGGTGTCAATGGTCTGGTTATAGGCCACGCTTGCCGCCTTACCAAGCTCCTCGTCGAGTTCCCCATCCCGTGCTTCCGCAAGAAGATTCGCGGCCGCAGCAACAGCTTCCGGATCGACCTCTTCGTCTTCTTCATCTTCTTCACTTTGGGCCAATTGGGCTGCCAAAGCCTGGACTTCCTCATCGGATAGGTCGCCCTCACCCGCTTCCTGATCTTCAGCAATTAATGATGCAAGTTCGGCGGCTTCCTCATCGTCGGCATCTTCAGCATCTCCCACAGCTTCAGCGTACTCGGCATCTTCAGCAGCCTGTGCCTCATCCTGGGCAGCTTCCACTATCGCGAGGATTTCCTCTGGAGTGAGTTCGCGATCAGCAAGCTCTTCCATTTCTTCAGCCGAATCAAACCCTGCCAGTTTAGCCATGGAAACGCGCCATGCCTGGTCGTAGACCGCATTCAACTGTTGGGCGGCAACTTTATTCATCCCACTCTCCGCAATTGCGTTACTCGCAAGTTCATATGCCCGCGCTTCACGTTCCTTAAGCTGGGCGGTTTTATTCATTTGCTCCATACAGGAAGCGGCAAACAGCTGTCCAAAAAGCTGCGCTTCCTTGGAAATCGTCTCGGTGCGTTCCTCAATAAAATCATCCGCGATGGCCTGGAGAGCTCCAGCGGCATCAACAACCTGTTCTTCAGCCATGTCCGCTTGCGCTCTGGCTTCATCCAGATTTTGGGCAGCTTGAGCCAAATCATCCACATCTGCGGAAGGCACGCATTCAGGACAATCACAATCTTCTGGATGCGGCTCTTCAGCATATTGCTGGGCGGGATCAGCTAAATATGGATCAACCGCCGCCGGATCCGCCATTTCTCCTTCGCCAGCCGTTTTAACCATTGACTTGCGAAATGTGTTAAGAATATCCGAGAGGCTCGGATTTGCTCGTTCAGGCATTGGCCTTTCCTCCAAAAAAGTCTGATTGTGTAACAGTTACCACATACAAATATTGAAACAGCACCCTCCCCACTTTCAGTTTTGCATAGAAAAATATCGTGTAATACGTTATAAGAAAAAGCGTAGCAAAACCGAGATTTATTAAAAAGCAATGATGCCCCAATAACAATTCCAAGCATCATGGAGGAACCATGCAATTACCTGAATTACCTGAATGGGTGAAACCGTCAAACTGGACACCCGAAACAAAAGCGGCGGCACGTGAAACCTTGAGAGTGGCTGTAATTTTTGCAATCACACTTTTCCAGGCAAGCAAAACTGCTCAAGAGATTAAAGAGGTATCCGTTCGGAAAATCACAGACCGCTAAAGGTTTTGATTACGCAAAAAACAGGAAGCCCGGAATTGGCCGGGCTTCCATTTTTCATTTTCCTTATTTTTAGCTTGAAATACCTTGCATATCTTTACCGGATTTTGCGGACTCCTCTTTCTCCGCGTCTTTCAAATCATCTTTCAATTTGGACAAGGCGATATTCAAATCATAAATATCAGCCTCTATTGAATGCACCCTCTGCCAGATTGTCTCAAGTTTGCCATCCGCATACTGACGAACCTCATGTGATGCCTTGAATACCTTGTATTTAACCAGATAGCGCAAAGCACTCCACAAAACTCCAACCAGTGCAAGAATACCGAGAACCAGACGGAATATATGCGCGTATATCTCTTCCATTTAAACTCCCTACAGGGCAAACATAGCCAGTAACGCGGCCAGAAATTTATCAAGGATATACGGGCTCGCATCTGCCAGGTATTCCGGTTTTATTGAATGCGTCACAATCACAATACAATCATGGACGGCCAACATTATGGCTATAATATACAAGGCCACAAAAAAACGGGTCTTCCACAATTTTATCGACCAGAATCTCCCGTCTCTCATTGACCCTCCCGCAAGTTACGGTAAAACTGTCCAATAGCGGAAATTCTTGAATTACACATGTCAATGGTATCCCTCACATCAAGAACGTAGCTGGTGTGAGCTTTAGCAGCGTTTTCAATATCTCCGACCTTCAAAAAAACCAGGGTATCCAGCTCCCCGTCCGGAGCAGGGCATTCAATAAGTAAGTCCGCTGGAGGTTCAATCACAACGTTTTTTGTAGTCTTCGCCGAGCAGCTCCATAAGAGCGTCAATATAGGCAGGACCAGAAACACAGGCCGCAGCCTCAAGCCTTTCTCCCAGTTTCTTTCTTTGTTCGCGGAGTTCATTTTCTTTCTCCCTGACAGTTGAAAGTGACGTATCCGCCGATTGGCGTACATGCTCCTGCAATTTTATCTGTTCGGCAGCCTCGGCAAGTTCAAGACGAAGAGCCATATTTTGTCTAAACAAAAGAGCGCAGGTAGCTACGACAAAAATAAAACAGGCAATTGCCAAATATGGTAAGAGATTCAATTTCATTTAACTTGTCCCATTTAGCGCTTCAACCTAAGCAGTCTGCCGAGGGCAGCTCCAGCTACCCCTCCGCCAAAAACGGAAGCGGCTGGATTATCCATCACAAATTTACCCGCCTTTAAAGCGAGCGACTTATCCTCCGGATTTTCATAAGGGCCATATCTCCAGCGATTCCAGGCATAGTCAAGTCCAAGCGCGGCAGGGATAGCCATACCTGCAACTGTGGCAAAACCAGGGCCTTTCATGGCTTTTTTCTCAAATTTAAAGGTCGCTTCCGCAATATGGTCCGGAAGGCGGCCTCCTTCGCTGGTGATTATTCCACTTTTATATTGAGGCCCTTTCAGAAGATTGGCCACCACCGCGCAAGGCAGACCTACCGCTGTAAGCGCGAGAGCCTTCTTTAAAAGCGTTGGCTGGATCATCACAGCGCCTAGGCTTCCCATAGCAAGCGCCGTAAGCAGGGCTGGCTTAACAAGAATCCCATTCGCGCTATCACTCTGGAACATGGCCTGTCGTAAAAAATAAGGGGAGGTTTTCGCTTCCTGTCCATAACGATCTTTCAAAATGATGGGAGCAAAATTCTCCTTACGACTACGGATAGTGTTCAAAAGCCTCTGTTTCGTATCATTGCCAAACTGGATTTCCTTGTCTTCTGTACCAAAGACGGTTCCAATTTTGACTAACTCATCAGGGTGAGCCAGACTTGAGATTATACGTACTCTGGCGCGAGCCGCAGGAATAATCTCTGTCATTATCACCCGTACTTGCAGAGGTTCCTCAAGCTCTCCATTATAGGCGCCAAACACGCGTCTTAATACGCCATCAATTGTCTCGGGCATGCTCGAAAGATAAGGAAGCACGCGGGGAAACATATTAAAAATATTGTGATATTCGTTATGGTTCGGAGCATGTCCATATGAGCCAAGACCGCACATCCAGGCCGCATCTCCAAGCGTCATTGGAGCTCCTAGAGAGGATAGGCAAGAAAGTAATCCTGCGGGGCTTACCCCAAGATCAGTAAGCCTGTCATAAGGCATAACAGGATAATCAAGATGCTCAAAACCTGCCGCCCGAATTTTATCCAACGCGTCAAATTCAGGCAGAGCGTCAACATCTTTGGCATCCACCACCTGCCCCTCAACACGTTTAACCATATCCGACAGCTTTTTTAGTGCAGCCGTTTTCATGGCCATATCTTCTGAAGCTTCGCCAAGTTCAGAAGATGAAATATTCTCAAAAAAACAGGCCGATGCGGTTTTGTTAAGGCTTGCCCGCTTATCGAGGGTAAAAGCCGTGGGATCAGCTGGTCGCGCTACAATGGAAATGTCAAAAAATTTTGGATTTGGATTTAGCGCATAAACCTGTCTTCCGTCCGGCAAAATCTTTTTCATGTTGTACCGGAGATGATCGCAATAATCTTTCCTGGTTTGCGCATGATTTTCACAGATTGAGCAAACGTCAAAATCCACCTTGCAGCCCATGGAAACAAAGATGGGTTCGCCAGCCTGGATTTTTGCGACTATGGCGGATGCTCCAGCAGCGTCCTTATCAATTCTTAAAATCAGCTCCACTCGCCGCATAACGTCATTATACCAGCTAAAGACGGGCTTACCGATGGACTTGGCGGGATCCTTGTTCACATGCTGTATAAAAACATGCGCTGAATCCACAAAGCCATTGTGGGTTTTTTTCAGATCCGCTTCGTCAAAAGCGTCGCCATTGTTGTTGCATCCATAGTATTCCCTAGCTGATACCCCAATGACCCATAAAAATGAGCTTGCCGGATCTGGCGGCATGGAATCCCAGAATCTCTGGATTTCAGTAGAAGCTGTCTTGACAAGGCCAGGCTGGATTAGACGAACACGCGGCTCGCCTGTTTCAGGAGTCTCAAAGCCTAAATCAATAATTTTTGTGAGCATAACCAACCCAATATTTATAACGTATCAGATAGTAAATATTGGGGGATACACTGATCAAAATTCAGGTTGGCTGAAAAGCGATTTTGCTTCCCAATCTTGTATGAGGAAAAAAGGGGTAGGTAAATTTGTTATAAGAATATGACGTGAAAATATAACTTATGGAGGTCTATCATGTCATATTCACAATTCGAGCAGTTTATAGACGGTCATCTTTGGGCACAGCTTGTTTGGCTAGGACTATGCTGGATTATCAATTATTATTTTGTGTACTGGGGTGTCTCCTTGTTAAAGCCTGAATGGGCAACCGAAAGCTTTGAGTTCTGGCTGGGACTGATTTGTATTACCTGGTGTTTTATCGGGTGTATCATATTGACGCTCAAGTGGCTATGGGAAAGACGCGCTTGGACTCGGTAAAGGAGCTTTGACAGTAAATCAGGAATAAATTATGAATAATTCAATAAGAGCCGTCTCAAAATTGATAGCCTTAATATTGGGAAATACGGCTGCAATCGGATTTGGAATCGGAATATATGAAGGTAAGCTGCTATATTCAATTCTTGCCTTTTTCATTACGATTATTGCATGTTGTATTGAATGGGGGTCTGAAAAATGACATTTGAAAAATGGTTAACATTTATAATTCCAATAGTTCTTGGCATACTTGGTTATTTTTTCACTCGTTATGCCAGCAAATATCTTGATAAAAAATAAGAAAATACCAGTAAATAATAATTCGGAGTTTATCAGGCCCCGAATTATTATTTAGCCTGTTTTTATAGCGTTTGCTTGAAAACCTAGTTTTCTACATATACTTCAAGGCAGACCGAGCTACATAACCTTGGTTGCTTGTATGATAGAATGGGAGAGCGAGCGATGACGTTGACAGAGTGGACATTCCTTGGAACGTTATTTTTGGGCGCTATTGGCTGGGGACTTGCACGATATGCCCGTACCCATCCAGATAAAAAGTAAAACAACTTTGCAATAAAAAATAGTCCGGAGCTTATTTGACCACGGACTATTTTTTTAGCTATATTTAGTTGAGATATCGTTGAACTCACTACAAGTTTCATTTAGTGGAGAGACGTGACTGTCTAACGGCAAGAAACACCCCATGTATGGAGAAAAAAGAAAACCTGCTTTCCAGCAGGTTTTCCCTATAAATCTCTTGTCCCCAGGTGGAGGCATACACCCGCGAATCCCGGGGCTAACGCCTTATAATTAGGGCAAAATGTGGATCATGTCAAGAATGAGGTGGAAACAATTTTTTATCCAGCTTGCAATGAAGAAGCTGAAAATATAATCATTATTTTAATATCCAATCTATGGGATGATTTTCAATAGCCTCAATAAATCCAGAGATAAATTTATCACCCTGTATTGGCGCGGAGTTTTCAGGTTCGTCTGGTAATCCATTTATACTAGCCTTAACCTCTTCACCTAAAGAATCTCCCAGCCCACCTCGATGAGCACGTAGCGCTTCTATCACAGCCTTTTCTGTTTTCAGCATGAATACCTCCCCAATCACATTCTTTAAAAAGTCAATTTAAACAATATTTTACCGTTTGCAGCTTTTCCGTGCAGTCTTCTCAAAAACCCCTTTCTCTTTCAAATACTTCACCGCCGCTTTCCCTTTCTGGGCCTGCTTGATCATTTCCCTGTGTATATAAAGGGCCATTCCAAGCTTGATAAGCACTTCGCGAGTTTCCATACATTAACCCCCAAGGGATACCGAATTTGCTAAATTAGTAAATAGACTGCCCCAGGATGTACTGGCCTGTGCCGCTTGCTGGGTGGATTTCTCCGTATCAGCCAGCATCTTCAATGTATTCACATCCACACGGCCAAAACGCGCGAAATTTTGAAGAACTTCCTTCACCGCGCTTTTATCCAGAGAAAAATGCGGAGCAAAGTTATAAATTGTAGCATACCATTCCAGAATCTGTTCTTGGGGAAGTTCCGACAATATAGGATCTGTGGTTGATAGTTCAGTTATTAAACGTTTACGCCGTATATCGTTTCTCACTTCCTTAATAGCCTTGGCAAGTGCAGTACCAGCTATAGCAAGAGAACCTATAGCTAAAATTTGTGAGCTGCTAGTATTGAAAT
>CAYNKM010000097.1:0-6804 GCA_964397795.1 uncultured Desulfovibrio sp.
TAATAAATACTGAATCCCTGGCTAAAGAGGCAATGAAGCCCTCATTTTAAATCAGGCAAACTCCGCTATCTGTGAAACTTTTAACAAACAATTTTATTTCATTATATCAAAAAATCTATATGTTTACCCCGACAAAATTAGCAATCCGTATGCCAAATGGTAAACCCAAATTTTTTCCTGTAATTTCCCTAACTTGGATAAAATATTTTCTATCGAGAATTATAATTTATATAATATTTGATTCAATTGTGACTTATCGGGCAGATAAACTGATTAAAAAATGAACCACTTCTGACTTATAAGTCAATTATGAATTACTCCATCCGCAATGGACCCTTCTGAAACATGGACAAAGATCACTTATCCCATCGCCATTTATTCTTGTGGGAATTCCGACAGGAATCAATAATATGATATCCGCCTTTAAACTTGTATTAAATTATTGGATTTTCTGATATTAAAAGGTACAATAAAAAAAATGGCCAATAGATTTTGACTGTAGTTGAAAATAAGATTTTTTTAGCCGCTTCTTTTCCTGTTTGTCTGAATAAACAGCCATATTTTCAAGGTGTCGTTTCAGGTATTTAATATTTTATAAAATATTAACCTTTTAATACGGGTAGCTTATGTTCAAATATTATTCTCGTACCCTGCTACACTTCAGGGACAGGCTCGAAAGGCTGGCCGAGGATTTTGGGGATCATAAGGAATACAGCGTCCTCAAAGGCGGAAGAAACTGGGAAAAATTTTACAGTAACCGCTGGGCTCATGACAAGGTAAGCCCCTCGACACACGGGGTTAATTGCACGGGTTCCTGCCGCTGGTCTGTCTTTGTCAAGGATGGCATAATAGTCTGGGAGGCCCAGGATACGGACTATCCCACCATTCATCCCGATTTTCCCGACTATGAGCCGCGGGGATGCCCAAGGGGAGCGTCAGCGTCGTGGTACGTTTATAGCCCCCTGAGGGTTCGCTATCCCTATATCCGTTCTCAGTTGCTGGAATTCTGGCGGGAAGCGCTTAAAACCCACCCCGATTCGGTGGATGCCTGGGAAGCTCTTGTCAATGACAAGGAAAAAAGGGGAATTTACCAAAAGGCGCGCGGCCATGGGGGCTTTGTGCGGGTAAGCTGGGATGAGGCAGTTGAAATGGTTAACGCATCCCTGGTCTATACCATAAAAAAATACGGCCCGGATCGGGTTTTCGGTTTTACCCCCCTTCCCGCCATGTCCATGTTAAGCTTCGCGTCCGGAGCGAGATTCTTCTCCCTGATGGGCGCTCCCATGATCAGTTTTTATGATTTATACTGCGATCTCCCCCCCGCCTCTCCTCAGGTTTGGGGAGAACAGACTGACGTCTGTGAAAGCGCCGACTGGTACAATGCCGGATTCATAATCTGCTGGGGAACAAACCTTCCCCAAACGCGCACTCCAGACGCCCATTTCTATACGGAAACACGCTACCAGGGAACAAAAATAGCGGCGGTTTCTCCTGATTACTCCGACTTTGCCATGTTTGCGGACTACTGGCTTCCCGTGACTGCCGGCACAGACGGGGCTATGGCCATGGCAATGACGCATGTGATTTTCAAGGAATTTTATCTGGATCGCAAAGTTCCATATTTTGAAGATTATGTCCGCCGTTATACCGATTTTCCCTATCTTCTGGAAATAGAGGAGAAAAATGGAGTCCTGCTCCCGGGCCGCTTCCTGCGCGCCTCCGACATTGGTCTTGCAGGAAATCATCCAGAATGGAAATTCCTGATCTACGATAAAAACCGCGACGGACTGGCCGCTCCCATGGGCTCAATCGGATCGCGCTATGGTGAGAAAGGAAACTGGAATCTGGAAATGCGGGATGTCTATGACGGAAAGGATCTGGATCCGATTCTCACTTTTGCCGATCTGGACAATGTTGAATGGATTCTGGCCGAATTTCCTGTTTTCTCCTTTAATAAGGAACCTGTAATGCGCAAGGGCGCTGTTCCTGTTCGCTATATGGATATTAATGGGGAACGAAAGGCGGTAACCACTGTTTTTGATATTTTCGCGGCCAGTCTGGCGATTGATCGCGGTCATGGCGGGGATAACGCCATAGGATATGATGACGCCTCCTGCTATCCGACTCCCGCCTGGCAGGAAACCATCACGGGCGTTCCTGCTTCTGATGTTATTCTTGTCGCCCGCGAATATGCCAAAAATGCCGAAAAAACCAATGGCCGCTCAATGATTATTATGGGCGCCGGCATTAACCACTGGTATAATAATGACGACTGTTACCGCGCCATTATAAACCTGGGGAATCTTTGCGGAACCCACGGGGTTTCAGGCGGCGGCTGGGCCCACTACGTCGGTCAGGAAAAAGTCCGTCCGTTGAGCGGCTGGGCATGCGTCACAGGAGGCGGAGACTGGCTGGGACCTCCCCGCAGGGCTCAGGGAACAACCTTTTATTATTGGGCCACTGATTCATGGCGTCATGAGATTATAAATATTAAGGACATGTCTCCCAAACCCACCAATGATGTTCTTCCCGCCCATCCTGCCGATTGCAATGTCATCGCCGCGCGTCTGGGCTGGATGCCATATTATCCCCAGTTTAAGCAGAATCCGCTCAATATCTGTTCCCAGGCCATGGAAGCGGGCGCCAAAACCGACGAGGAAATTATTAATTATGCGGTTGAGGGTCTGAAAAACAAGTCAATCGAGATGTCAATTGAAAATCCCGACATTGATGAAAATGTGCCCAAGGTAATGTTTTTCTGGCGCGCGAATCCGCTTGGTTCCAATGTCAAGGGCCATGAATACATGCTCCATTACATGCTGGGAACCACATATTCCTATCTTTCCGAGAGGAACGATCAAAATGTGACAGAGTTTACCCCTGGCAATCCGCCGGAACAGGGCAAGCTTGATCTGATGGTGGTCGCGGAAATCCGCATGAATACCACCGCCCTTTATTCCGATATAGTTTTGCCCGCGGCGCACTGGTATGAATATAATGATCTCTCCACAACAGATCTTCATCCCTATATTCATCCCTTCACACGGGCGGTTGATCCGCCGTGGGAAGCAAAGGACAACTGGGATATGTTCAGCCATATAGCCAGACGCTTTGCAGAACTTGCAAAAAAACATCTTGGCGTCCGCAAGGATCTTGTTGCTACCGCTCTCGAACACGATCAGCCAGGGGAAATCGCCCAGCCTTTCGGAGAGGTGAAGGACTGGACCAAAGGTCAATGCGAGCCAATCCCGGGCAAGACAATGTTCAACCTGCATGTTGAAGAGCGGGATTATCCCAACATATATAAAATGTATTCCGCCCTTGGTCCCAAAGTTGTCGGACCCAATGTTGGCGTAAAGGGGGTAAAATGGGATTGCGCGAGAGAATATCCCATTCTCAAGCAACTTCTCGGAGAAGTTGAGGAAGAAGGCATCAGCAAGGGCATGCCCCGCCTTGCCTGCGCGAAAGACGCCTGCAACACGGTCCTCACCCTTTCCGCGGCAAGTAACGGCCCCGTAAGCGTCCGTTCCTGGAAAGAGCTGGAGGAAAAAACAGGCCAGAAACTGGCCTACCTTTCTGAACATATTGAAGATGTGCATATTACCTTCCAGTCTGTAACAGCTCGCCCCGCCATAGGCTTTACTTCTCCGGAATGGAGCGGAATTGAAGCAAAGGATCGCACATATTCAGCTTTCCAGACAAATGTGCAAAATCTTGTTCCCTTCCGCACGCTGACTGGAAGGCAGCATTTTTATCTTGATCACGCCTGGATGCGCGGCCTTGGCGAATCTCTCCCTGTTTATCGCCCGCCTCTCGCTCTTGTCGATCACGGCGAAATTACCGGCAAGCGTATCCCCCGTGGCCCGGACGAGCTGGTTCTGAATATTCTTTCCGTACATAATAAATGGTCAATCCATTCCAGTTATTCGGACACTCACATTATGCGCGTCCTTTCCCGTGGCGGCGGAGAAATCTGGATGAATGATGAAGACGCCGCCTCTGTTGGCATCAAGGATAATGAATGGCTGGAAGCCTATAACGCCAATGGCGTATTTGTGGGAAGGGCCGTGGTCACCCAGCGCCTTCCCAGAGGCAAAACTTTTATCCATCATGGACAGGAAAGAACGGTCAATGTGCCAATGTCCAATATTTCCCATCACCGCGGGGGTACAGATAACAGTCTGACTCGAACAATCTGCAAGCCTACCCAGATGATTGGGGGATACGGGCAATTAAGCTATTCTTTTAACTATTACGGGCCTACCGGCTGCAACCGTGATACCTACATTATCATACGCAAGGCCAAAAAGGTGGTGTTTGATGAAAATTAAAGCTCAAATGGCCATGGTCATGAACCTGGATAAATGCCTGGCCTGTCATACCTGTACAATTCCCTGCAAGAATGCCTGGACCTCTCCCGCTGGCGCGGAATATATCTGGTTTAACAATGTTGAAACCAAACCGGGCATCGGCTATCCCAAACGCTGGGAAGACCAGAAGCGGTGGAAGGGAGGATGGAAACTTGGCCATGACGGCAAGGTCAAGCTCGTAAGCGGGGGCAAGCTTGATAACCTGCTCACGATCTTTTGTAATGAGCATCTGCCAGAATTGAAAGATTATTATGAACCATGGAATTATAATTACCGCTATCTTACCACTGCCGCCGCGCAGGAACATCAGCCCGCGGTAGGTCCGCGCTCTGCCGTGACAGGCAAATTGATGGATACGGTGGAATGGGGTCCGGACTGGGAAGACGATCTGGCCGGAGTCAATGTCACCGGTCTTGAAGATGTCAATTTTAAAGGCATGCAGGCACAGGCTTATCTGACCTTTAAAAAAGTCTTCATGTTTCATCTGCCCCGCATTTGCAACCATTGTCTTCACCCTGCCTGCGTGGCAGCCTGTCCCTCCCAGGCTCTCTATAAGCGGGATGAAGACGGCATCGTGCTGGCGGATCAGACAAGATGCCGCAGCTGGCGCAAATGCATGACCGCCTGTCCCTACAAGAAAGTCTATCTCAACTGGAAAACATTCAGATCAGAAAAATGTATTTTCTGTTATCCAAGAATTGAAGCAGGCGAACCTACCCTCTGCGCCCAATCCTGCGTTGGAAGGATTCGCTATGTCGGGGTCATGCTTTACGACATAGACAAAGTCAAGGAACTCGCCTCAACGCCCAATGATGCAGATCTATATGAAGCCCAGCTTTCGGTCTTTCTCAATCCCAATGATCCCGAAGTTCAGGCCCAGGCTAAAAAAGATGGCGTGCCCTGGCAGTTTGTTGATGCCGCGCAAAGATCCCCCGTTTATAAACTTGCCTCCAAATGGAGAATCGCCCTGCCGTTGCATCCCGAATTCCGCACGCTTCCCATGGTATGGTATGTGCCGCCATTAAGCCCCATGATTAATGCCGGGATTGAAGATGAAGATAATCTGGATAATATGAGAATTCCCGTCAAGTATCTTGCCAATCTCTTCGCAGCTGGCGATGAAAGGCCGGTCAGACAGGCATTGGGTAAATTAATTGCAATGAGGGCCTTTATGAGGGAGGCGCGGATAGTCACAAATGACAAGTATGACAATACGGGAAACCGTCCATCCGGCCAGAACGATTTTGCGGCAAACCTCTGGAATGCGGAAGATCAGCTTCCGGAAATCGCTGCCAGAACTTTGGGCAAGTTTGGCCTTACCGGAGAAGACGGCAGGGCCATGTATCGCCTGCTGGCAATCGCGCGATATGACGACCGCTTTGTTGTGCCCAGTGTCCAAAAAGAATATGCGGACAGGATGGATAAACTGAAGGCCAGTGAGGGTTATCCGGAGCCGCTTTCATGACGCAAAACAAAAGGGCCATTTTTGCTCTGGCCTCTTCCCTCATGGAATATCCGGACTCCGAATATTTCCGCACACTTCCCGAATTACTGAAAGAATTCTCGGAAATCCTTGAAGATCCGGATAATGCGGAAGCCGCTAAAGTCATCCAAGAATTTGTCCGGACCTTGAGGGAAGATGGGGAGCAATTGAGTCAGGAAAAATATGTGGCGGTATTTGATCATCATCCTGACGCCAGCCTCTACCTGGCCTGGCGTCGCTACGGAAGCGACAGAAGTCAGGGCAAGGCCATGGGAGCCTTAAATGCCCTTTACCGGACGGCGGGACTGGACCCGGTCCAGGGCACATTGCCAGATTATCTGCCGCGTGTACTTGCCTTTTTCAGCCTGGCTGATGAATGGGCAATTGAAGCCTGTATCGATGGTTTTGGACCGGAGATTCTGGATCTGGACACAAAACTGAAAGAAATAGGCTGTCCCCAGAGTCCCCTGCTTTCACTTGCGCTTGCTCCCTTGCGAGAAAAATGGCCCAATAAATTCAAGCCTCGCACCGGGCCAGATCCAACCGCCCGGATGATGGCCCGACCCAAAAAAGAATATGCTCCGCTTATCGGACCATATTTTTCAGGGTCTCATAAGGATACATATATTCCCGAATAAAAAAGGGGGTTCAAATGAATACATTTTTCTTTGCGGTTTACCCATACATATGTCTCTCAATTTTTACATTGGGTCTGGGTATCCGCTATATTGGCACACCCGGCGAATGGAATGCCCGCTCAAGTAACCTTTTCGCCAAAAAGTCCCTGGCTGTTGGTTCTTATATTTTTCATTACAGTATCATTCTGGCCTTTTTTGGCCATATCATCGGCCTGCTTATTCCGGAGAGCGTCCTGACTGTCTTCGGTATGGACTATCAGGTTCATACCATGATTGCCTCTTCCTTTGGCAAGATTCTGGCTCTGGGTGTATT
>CAYNKM010000098.1:0-6785 GCA_964397795.1 uncultured Desulfovibrio sp.
GGGCAGCTTGACCTGTCGGCAGGAATCCCAAAAGGACTCAACGCGCAATAACGTCGGGACCCTTGAACCAATGGTCAACCAGGCCCCGACGGAATATAATCAAGCCAAATAATACTTTTCCTTATAGCACAGTAATAGTCCGGACTGGTTCAGGCGGGGAAAAGCCGGCGAAACTTCAGGATAAGCGCCCTGCTCCCGCCGACTTCCCTCAATGCTTGTATTTTACTTGCCTATTTCCACAGTGCCAAGCTTGGCGATATCCTCATCTGTCCTGTTGCCATAAATAGTGATCCTGGCCAGGGCTTCTTCAATCTCTTTGAACTCACTGTCCGTCAATTCAATCTCGCTGGCGCCCAGGTTTTCCTTTATGCGCTTCTCGGATCTCATGCCGGGAATTGGAACTATGAAAGGCGCTTTTTTGAGCATCCAGGCGAGGGAGATCTGGGCGGGCGTGGCGTGCTTCAATTCCGCGAACTTTTGGAGAAGATCAAGAAGGGGCTGGTTCGCCGCAACATTTTCCGGCTTGAATCGGGTAATGACCCGCCTTACATCATCTCCCTCGTAATGATTGTCCTTTCCATATTTACCGCTCAAAAAGCCGCCTCCCAGGGGTGAAAAAGGCACAAAACCTATGCCCAGTTTGCCACAGGCGGGAATGGCGTCCTTCTCATACATTCTTTCCATCATGGAGTATTCATTCTGCACGGCGGATAGGGGAGTTACCGCGTTGGCCCGGTCAATCTGGTCACCATCAGCCTGGGACAGGCCCCAGGCCCGGATTTTGCCGGTCTTTATAAGCTTGCCCATACTGTCGGCCACATCTTCCAGGGGGTAGTCGGCGGGAACGCGGTGCAAATAATAAAGATCCACATAATCTGTCTCAAGGCGTTTCAGGGAGGCTTCCAGAGTGGCCTCGATACCCTTATAGGTAAGCTTGCCTTCAGGATATGACTGTCCAGGCAGGATTACGGGCATAAGTTTTGTGGAAAGGACGATATCCTTGCGGAACGGTTTGACAGCCTTGCCTGTCAGCTCTTCATTGACAAAAGGCCCGTAAACTTCGGCTGTGTCAAAAAAGGTGCAACCCAGATCATGGGCATATCTTATCAGGCGAATGGATTCCTCCTCTGGCGGAATGGCGCCATAGCCATGACTGAAACCCATGCAACCAAGTCCGATTGCCGAAACTTCCAGATTGCGCAATTCCCGTTTTTTCAATTTATTCTCCTTTTATATGTTATATTTTTAAATTCAGTCCCTGGACAACCAAGTTTACCCTGACCAGGCATTGGGGAAAAGCGGGACAAATGAGCCGCCAGGCTTTCCGTGAACATGTTCTTGAATAATATTTATTTCCCGTTTTCAAAAACCAGATCGTAGAAATAATCCTTGAATTTTTCCAGGCCCATTTTTTCATACTGGTCATATAATTTTGCGCATACACTGTCTGTGGGATAATTAATGATATTCCTGCCGTCTGTCGCCGCGGTATAAATGATGCGCCCGGCTTCTTCAGGCCCGGGGAATTCCTCATGGCCATCCAGAAGAAACTTGCGCTGATTGGCGGCAGCCTTTTCGTATCCTTCAATATCATTCACAGGCGTCTGGAAATTAGTTTTCGTCCCTCCGGGCAGCATGGCTTTTACCGCGACTCCGTATGGCCGCATTTCGTAATAAAGGGATTCCACCATACCCTGCTGGGCGCGTTTGGCAGCGCCATAAACCGCATCGCGCGGAAAGGCGATAATGGCGGCCAGGGAAGTGGTCACCAGAATGCTGCCAGCCCTGCGTTTTTTGAAATGGGGGATAAACTGCTGGGTCACCAGCATGGAGCCGATCACGTCCGTATCAAAAAGCTTGCGAATATCCGCTTCGGAAAATTTTTCCAGAGGCGCCATTGCTCCATAACCGGCATTGTTCAAAAGCGCATCCACGTCAAATCTGGCAAGGGCGTCCTGACAGGTAGCGGCAATTTGATCTGAATTTGTTACTTCAAGGGGCATAACATGTACATTTGCCAATTTGTCAAGCTCCCGCTCTCTTTCCGGGTTCCGCATGGTCGCAATCACGTCCCAGCCTTTGTTTGCAAAATATTTGGCGCTTGCCTTGCCAATGCCTGAAGAGGCTCCTGTAATGAAAATGACTGGCATTTTAAACTCCTTGAAATTACTGGCTTAGGTTTTCCCTCTGCCGCTTTGCCCATATAGGCTGGCCACGGTTTTTTAGGCTTGCACCATCGCCTGCATAACCTTGGGCAAAAATCATTAATTAAGGGTAACAGTTGTTTCTTTACATATACCAGTATATTATGGCAACAACACACTGCAAAAAAACGTTTCCTATCCCACAAACAGGACATGAAGATATTTTATGAAACAAACTCCAAAAAAATGTTACGAAAAAAAACAGGCGATAGGCCAGCCAATGGATCTGCGGGTGCAGAAAACACTGGCCCTTATCAGGAATTCATTTCTCAAGCTGGTTTCAGAAATGAATTATGATGACCTCACTGTTTCCGCCTTGTGCAATTACGCCAAAATTGGCCGCAAAACTTTTTATACCTATTATGATTCCCTGGACGCGATTTTTGAAGAGACGCTGGAAAATTTTGTGAATGAATACCTGGATTCCATAAAGGATTACACAGCCACCGAAAATATAGGCGAAATCACGAGAAAATTTTATGAATTTTCCACAAATGCCGGAAAGGCCTATGATAATCTGGTATGCAGCGACAGTTATCAAAGTATAGGCGCAAAGCTGATTATGAGATTTGTAAAGGGAACATGGGCCACGGCCAACTGGAAGCGTCCCCTGACCGATCTGGAACAGGAGATTCTTCACTGCTTCGTTTATGCAAGTGGCATGGGCCTGTACAGGCATTGGGTTATGACCGGCAAAAGGGTGCCAATGGAGAAAATGATCGCCTTTGCCACCACGCTCCTGGGCAACGGCATAGAAGGCTTTAAAAATGAACTGAAAAAAGACAATAACTGATAAATTGAAAAAATCATCCGGTAATTTATTTCTGTTTCAATTTTGATAGAAACAGACAAAAATTTGTCAGAAACGCTTATATGCGCCATGCCTGGGCATGGTTATTATATGAAAAAATATAATATTTACGCTCAATTATAATCATCTATTGAAAAGAGCCAAAAATAATTAATTCGGATAGGAGCAAAAAATGAATGATAAATCAGATAATATCACCAGAAGGGGAATTTTGCAGGGTATGATAGCGGTTGCCACCGCGCCAATCCTGTTGGGAGGCATTAGCGCAAGGGCGGAAGAGCCAGCCACAAAGGCGCAAGGGATTAGTCTGGATTTGCCCGTCATAACCCAAAAGCGCACCCTTGGCTCTGGCGACGCCGCCATGGAAGTGTCCGCCCTGGGCTTTGGCGTCATGGGCTCCAACTATAACCGCGGCGTATCCCCGGACAGGAAAAAAGTTATAGACGTAATCCGGCAGGCGGCCGAACACGGAGTAACGCTTTTTGACACTGCCCAGATTTACGGTCCCCTGACCAATGAGGAACTTGCGGGAGAGGCTTTAAAACCCTATAGGGACAAGGTGGCCATTACCACCAAATTTGGCCACAAGATTGTGGATGGCGTTTATCACAAGGGGCAGCTGGACAGCACGCCCGCAAATATCCGCAAGGTTGCTGATGAATCCTTGAAACGCCTTGGCGTGGATGCCATAGACATGTTTTACCAGCATCGTTTTGATCCTGCCGTTCCCATTGAAGATGTGGCCGGTACGGTGAAAGATCTGATCAGGGAAGGCAAGGTCAAGCATTTTGGCCTGTGCGAGGTTGGTCCGGAAACAATTCGCCGCGCGCACGCGGAACAGCCGGTCACCGCTATCCAGAGTGAATACCATCTGATGTGGCGCGAGCCGGAAAAGGACATTTTCCCCGTGCTGGAAGAGCTGGGCATTGGCTTTGTGCCCTACAGTCCGCTGAACAGGGGCATGCTGGGTGGTGATTTTACCGCCTATACCGTGTTTGATTCCGGCAATGACAACCGCAATACGCTGCCCAGATTCCAGCCCGATACCCTGGGCAAAAACTTGATGTTTGTGGAGACCATTAACCGCTGGGCCAGGCCAAAAGGCATTACCGGCGCGCAGGCCGCCCTGGGCTGGCTAATGCAAAAGCCATATATAGTGCCCATCCCCGGAACAACCAAACTTTCTCACCTTGAGGAAAATCTCAGGGCGGCAAACATGGATATTTCTCCGGCGGAATGGAAAGAGCTGGAAAACGCGCTGGCAAAAGTTGTCATAATTGGCGATCGCTATCCAGCCGAGCAGCAGAAACAGGTAGAAAAAAGCTGATAATTCTGGATAGGCATCCCCTTTGACCAGGAGGCAGGAGGCCGGCCCGGTCGGGGATCATATGGGGAAAGCAAACCAAATTCATGACAGGATGACCAGAAATATGATGAAAGCGGCGGTTCTTGCTGGCCCGGAGAAAATAGAGGTCAGGGATGTGCCTGTTCCCAAAGTGGAACAGGGAAATATGAAAATAAGGGTCTCTTCCTGCGGCGTATGCGGCAGCGACATTCACATGTGGAAGGTTGGCAAGGGCTGGAGCGACGAGCCCATCCCCGATTTCCGCATGGGCCACGAATTTTGCGGAGTGGTGGAGGATCCTGGCCAGAGCCAGTTCATGCCGGGCGACAGGGTCACATTCTGGGCAAATCTATATTGCGGCAAATGCGACATGTGTCAGATCGGCAAGGAGCACTTGTGCCGGGAGGTTCATGGAAAAAACTACATAGGCTTTGTCAGCAACGGCGCGTATGCGGAATATTTCGCGGGCCCCTACAAAAATGCCTACAAATTGCCGGATGGCGTATCCGATATCTCGGCTGCCCTGATCGATCCCCTCATGGTTGCCTATCACGCGGTAAAACATTCGCGCCTGCGGCTATTTGACAAGACCCTTATTGTCGGCAGCGGCATCATAGCGCAGCTTATGGGCACGCTGGCCAAAAAGGCTGGCGCTTCCGTGGTGGCCATGTCCATCCATGATCACAGGCAGCTGGATAAATCCAGGGAAATTGGCGATATCGATATTTATTTTGAGGATAGCGACAAGGAAGAAATCGCCAAATTGCTTGAATATTCAAAAGGCGGCTTTGATGTGGTGTTTGAGGCGGTGGGATCCCAGGCTTCCATACAGACGGCCATAGATGCCGTAAAGCCCGGCGGCGAGATTGTGGTTATTGGCAATTCAACCACGCCAACCATCCCCTTTGATCTGAACAGCATTGTATTGCATGAGATAACTTTTCAGGGCAGTGTTTCCTGCACGCGCAGAGAATTTGAGGAAACTATCGCCCTGATTGACAGCGGCTTTATCAATCCGGAAAAATATGTCACCGATATTGTGAATCTGGACGGGTTGCAGGCGGCCTTTCGCAAACAGATAGATCCAAACGCCAAGATGCTCAAAACTGTTCTCGTGCCATAAGAATTTCGCGCCTGATCTTAAAATGCCTTTCACCTCCGTGAAAGGCATTTTTTTGTTCCTTCAGGAATCCTTCTTGTTCCTGCGGTTTTTATCGCGCAAAGGCGGTTCGCCAAAAAATTTTTTGTAGTCCCGGTTGAACTGGGTAACGCTTTCATAGCCAACGGCATAGGCTACGCTGGAAACCCGTTCCTGTTCGACAAGCATCAGACGCCTGGCTTCATAAAGGCGCAGGCGTTTTTGATATTGCAAGGGGCTCAATCCGGTAAATTTCTTGAAATGCCTGTGCATACTTGCTACGGACATGCCCACCTGCCTGGCCAGGGTTTCCACATACATGGGGGATTTAAAATTCTCACGAATCCAGTTTATGGCTTTTACCACCTGATGGTTTTGGCTGCCCGGGTAGTGCAGCTGCCCAAGTATTTTACCATGCGGACCCATGAGGAGCAGGTAATGGATTTCACGGAGCATCATGGGGGCGCGCATTGCTATCTGTTCCGGCTTTTCATTCAGACGAAGAAGCCTCAGGAACATTTCCAGCAAGTCACTGTCGGCATCCGCTATGGAAACGCTTGTCTCCGAAAAACCCGTCAAACTTCCGGGCAGGTTCATCTCCATGGATAAAGACGAAAGAAGTTCCTTATCAAGATAAAGATACAGAAAAAGAAAGGGATTTTCAGGCGAGGCCCCGGTAACATAAGAAGCGATGGGCATATCCACCGCCGCCACTATGCTCTGATTCTCTCCATAGGAATATTCGGAACCGATCATGAACGAATGTTTTGTGCCCTGAATAACCAGGCCCGCAAGGGGCTTTTCAAAACAGTTTTCAATATTGATGTTGTCTTCCCGCCGGACAAGATTGAATCCGCAAATGCGCGTCGGGTACAAGCCGGGAAGCGGCATATGCCTCAATAAAATCTTTTTGATGTCCCCATTCAGGGCGGCAATTCTTTCCAGATCGCCCGGCATAAGATATCCTGCTGGATTTAAAATCCGCATCTAGCGAAACATGAATTTGAAAAAATGATAAGGCCGCGGATTGACTGATTATAAGATAAATTCTTTAAATTTTTTGCCCAATTCTATCAAACAACACATTTTTTCCCGCAATATTTCAACTAAAATCCTACCGGGATTCCATGCGCCGAAAGTTACCCCCTCATAGCCTGCTTGTCTGTTTTGCCAGCTGGACGTTTCGCCAAGCTTATTCACTAGCCAGAGTCTCGCACTTTATTTGCGTCGCCCGTCCGCTGACGCGCCCGTTGGCCACCTCCTCCTGATAACAAGATAAATTTTTCG
>CAYNKM010000099.1:0-6726 GCA_964397795.1 uncultured Desulfovibrio sp.
GGAAACGTCAACGCATAAATGAACTTTTCCATGGAGCTGTGCGGATTTAATAAGTCTCCTGGACTGGAGTAGATCTCCAAAGCGGGCAGCCTGAAGAACAAGCGTCTCTTCCATTTATTTTCTAACCCGTATGTATAGCGTAAAATTTTGACAAATTATCTTATGACAATTAATCTTATGCCTTAATATCAGATAATTTGTCATTAGCTTAATCGGCCTGTTTTGCAAAAATTTTAGTTGAATGTGCAGGCGGATATATTATTCGCGACTATCTTTTGCCGCGTTTTTCAATTTTGATTTTTAAAGGCTTATAATTAAAAATATTCTTTAAAATGGATAAAAATTTTTCCTATTCCATAAATATTTCCCTGGCCGGGAAAAACTGTCTGATTTTTGGCCTTGGAACAGTTGGAAGACGCAAGTTATCTGGATTGCTGGAAAATAGGCCAAAGTCCGTAACCATTCTTGATTTGAACGGTCCGGAGAATCTGGCCCAGTTGGATAAAAATATCAATACGCAAATTATATTTGAGAGACGTTCCTGGAATTGTGATGATCTTGACAATAAATTTCTTGTTTTTGCCTGTTCTTCGGATAAAAATGCGAACAAGGAATTGACAGATTTATGTAATTCCAGAAACATTCTCTGCGATAATGTTTCAGATCCTGGCGAGGGCAGTTTTATTCTCCCCGCAACAGTGAATATTCCTCCCTTGCATATGTCAATTGGAACAAGTGGAACAAGTCCGCTTTTGGCTGCCAGACTAAAAAAAGACCTGGAAAACTGGCTTGAACCCAAAGCCCTGCTTGCTGAAATAATGGGTAGATTGCGAGCGCTCATCCTGTCAAGAAATTTTACCCCTTCGGAAAACAGGGAAATTTTTAAAAAGATTCTGGATTCGGAATTTCCCTCCTGGCTTGAAAAAGGTAGCATTTCCTCATGTCAAAAGTGGCTTCAGGAATCTTTTCCCTTTTTAACCCAGGATGAGATTAAAGAAACCTTTTATAAAATAAAATGATAATTTCTCCCTATCTGGTAACCTATATTACAATTTGCATTTATCTGGTTTCCTGTATTTTTGGAATAACAGGAATGCTACTTAGAAAAAACCGGTTGGAGAAAGCGGGATGCTGGCTTGCGGTTCTCGCTTTCTTTTGCCAGACCCTGGCCCTGATTTTGGGTTTTCACAGAAATGAATATGGGGCTTTAAGTATTGGCGCGTATTTACAGCTTCTGGCCTGGTTTTTTCTCTTATGCGGGATTGGCGCCTGGTGGCGTCTAAAGGAAGATTCCATTCTTCTTTTTGCGGCTCCCTGCGGCCTTATTCTTTTTCTGATGTCTCCTCATTGGCTTGACGCTGTCGTCAATCTTCCCGATTTTTTGTCCTCTCCCTTTTATACTTTACATATAGGCGCGCTATTTTTAAGTCTGGGTCTTCTGTTTATCGCCTTTTTATCCGGTATAATTTTTATTTTTATTGAAAAAAAACTTAAAAATAAAAAAAGCATTACTGGATTCTGGAAAAATATGCCTTCCCTGCTTCTGCTTGACAATATAAATTCGGTTTGCGTGCTTTCCGCCTTTCCTCTTTATACAATTGGACTGATTACAGGCCTGATCTGGTCTCAACCTGTTTATGGAAGAACAATAAGTGGGGATCCCAAGGAGTTTATAAGTCTTGTCATCTGGGTTCTGCTGGCAATTCTCTTTCATAACAGACTCGCGAAAGGCTGGAAAGGACGTAAACCAGCCATATTTATTATTTTTATTTTTATTTTATCTCTCTTTTCAATTTTTTTCATTAATTTTTTGGTCAGTTCACACCACGCCTTTATCAAAAATTAATCAGATTTAATAATATGGATATTTCGCTAATCGGCTTGAATCACAGAACGGCTTCTGTTGATATAAGGGAAAAATTTGCCCTTGCTCAATTTTGCAATCCTGATAACTGGGCCATTCCCTGTGATGAAAACTTGAAGGAAACCCTTATTCTTTCAACCTGTAACAGGGTAGAAATTTTAGGCGTCGGACAAAAAATTTCTTCAGGTCAGCTTTTATCCCGCTGGGCGAAAAGATGTAATTCAGCCGTGTCAGAGTTGGGAGAATATATTTATAGTTATAACAATCTGGATGCGGTAAGGCATATTTTTGAAGTGGCGTCCAGTCTGGATTCCATGGTTTTAGGCGAACCCCAGATATTGGGTCAGCTAAAGGCGGCCTATCGCAAGGCGGTAGAAGCCAGATGCGTGGGTTCGATTTTAAACCGTCTTATGCACAAGGCTTTTTCGGTCGCCAAAAGGGTAAGAAGCGAAACGGGAATTGCGGCCAGCGCGGTATCGGTAAGTTATGCGGCGGTGGAATTGGCGAAAAGAATATTCACCGACCTGAGCAGGCATAAGGCAATGTTGATTGGCGCTGGAGAAATGGCGGAACTGGCCGCGCGTTATCTGGATCAGTCTGGGATAGATCAGATACTTGTGTTGAACAGAACCAAAGAGAGGGCGGATGAACTGGCCTTTCAGTTTCATGGACAAAGCATTTCCTTTGATTCAATGCACAAGGCACTTCTGGATACTGACATTGTTATTTCCTCCACGGGTTCACCAGACCTGATTTTAAATTTTTCTGAAGTAAAGAACATTCTGAAAAAACGTAAAAACCGGCCCATATTTTTTATTGATATAGCTGTTCCACGGGATATAGATCCGGCGATAAACACTCTGGATAATGTATATCTCTATGATATTGACGATCTTAAGGAAGTGGTTGAGGAGAATAGATCAGGAAGACTGGCCGAAGCGGATCGGGCCCAGGAAATTGTCAAGGAAGAGGTGGAGGATTTCGCGGTATGGCTGGAACAGATCAAAATTCAGCCAGTGATAAGGGAAATTATTCAAAGGGGAGAGAGCGCCGCAGAAATTGAATTAAAAAAAGCCATGAAAAAACTGGGAGAGATTAATCCCGAACAAAAACGGATTATAGAACACATGGCTTATTCCATTGCCAAAAAGATAAATCATGATCCGCTTGTTTATCTGAAAGAGGCGGAAGATTCTGGATCAGATTTAATGGAAAAGATGAAAAATATCAGACATATTTTTAATCTGGACAGGCATAACAGCAGAAGCCGGTTTAATAAATGACAAGGCCGTTTTCCCTGTCCAGTCTGGATCCTCCTTCTGCCCGCCTTTGCCTTGAGGTGGAGAAGCAGATTTTTCAAAATTTGCCTTCGCCAAAAGGCAAAAGTTTTTTACCGGCCTTATCTGGAGGGGCGGATTCGACAGCATTGGCCTATATTTTAACTTTTTTGGCAACGCGGAATAATTTTAATTTGTATGGGATATATATAAATCACCATATCCGGCCCGAAGCCTTGAAAGAATCCATATTTGTGGAAAATTTATGTTCCAGCCTTTCAATTACTTATTTATTTGATGAATTCAATGCTCCCGTAATGGCGGAAAGTTTTCAGATGGGGCTGGAGGAGGCAGGACGCAGGGGCAGATATACCATTCTGGAAAACTGGCGGAGAAAAATTCAGGCGGATCATATATTTGTTGCGCATCATCTTGGAGATTTAAGTGAAGATATAATCATGAGGTTGATCCGGGGATCGGGCTGGCCGCAGCTTGGGGGAATGAGAAGTATAAACGGCAGAATTTACAGGCCGCTATTATACATATCCCGCAAAAGATTAATTCAGTTTCTGTCATTTCTGAATCAGGATTGGTGCGAGGATCTTTCAAACCAGGATCAATCGTGCCGCAGAAACCGTCTCAGGGCAAAATTTATTCCGATTTTAAAAGAGGAAAATCCATCAATAGAGCGTTCTTTTAATAATCTTCACAAGTTGTCATTGGCTGACGAGGAATTCTGGCACAGCTATATTCAGGAAATTTTAAATAATTTTCCCCTGAAATCTGTAAATAACGAGTTTGGTCAGGGGCTGGAGCTGGAAACAGAGGCAATTTTAAATCAGCATTTATCTGTCAGATTGAGAGTGTATTATACGGTCTTACGAAAGCTGTCCCAGATTTATCCTGATTATGAGCGGCCTCATCCACAGTTTGACAAGCTTGTTTCGGTGGATAACGCGGTTATTGCCAGAAGGAGTGGAAAAATATTCCAGTTTCAGGGAGGACTTAATATTCAACTGTTCAAATCCCGTATAAGCTTTCTTCTCTTTAAAAAAAAGAAGTATTAAATGCGTGATTTAAGTCTGGTATTGGGAATCCATAATATTGATAATTATTATATACATTCTCTTGTAACGCTTAATTCGCTTCTTTCCAGAACATCAGGAATGATCCAGACTCATATTTTCCACGATGACACGCTTACGCGGGAGATATCCGGATTTTTTAAAAATATCGCGGATAACTATAAAAGTGAAATTGTTTTCCATAATCTGTCCGTACAGCTGAAATCTCTCCATTTTGAAGAAAGATGGAAACATTTCTCTCCTGGCTGCCTTCTGAGATTGTTTATTCCTTCAGTTTTTAAAGATGAGCAAGTTCTATATCTGGACAGTGATACGGTTGTAACTGGCGATATCTTTAAAATATTCAAATCGGTTCGTCATCATCCTGAAAAATCCCTTTGGGCCGTTAATGACGCCTTCGCTTCAACTTCACTTTTTGCGGAACATTTAAAAAATATTAAAATTCCTCCAGATTTCTATTTCAACAGTGGAGTTCTATTTTTTGACGTTAAGAATTTCAATCTAAATATTCCCGATCTTATCCCCAGGGCGCGGGAACTGCTGGTTTCAAAATTAATCAAGTTCCCCGATCAGGATATTTTAAATATTTTGGCATATGAAAGGAATATCGTCGCTCCGCTTCCACAAACCGCCAATTTTCAGATAGGTTTGGGAAAAGGACATTATGAGATCGATAAGTTGCAAAACCGTGTTGTTCATTATTCGCACACAAAGCCCTGGAATAAACTCTATCCGGCAGGCCGGTTGTACTGGCAGGAACAGGAAAAGATAATACCTTTTTTGAAATAAAAATGAGTCTTTTATTTTCCGGTTTATCCATAATTTTTTCCCTTGTATTGTGCTTTATTTTAATTCTCAATTTATTTGGTCTTCCCGCGAACTGGCTTATACTTCTCATTATAGGATTATGGGAATATTTCTGGCCTTTCGCGCCAGATATTGGATTTTGGGGCTGGTTTATTTTGATAGGTCTGGCCGTGGCTGGTGAAGTGGCGGAACTGTTTTTACAGATTTTTCAATCCAGAAAATATGGTTCCAGCAGAAAAAGCGCTTTTGCCAGCATTGTGGGCGCGATTCTGGGAGGGATAATTCTGGCTCCAACCTTTTGGGGATTGGGCGCGCTTATAGGCGCGCTTTTGGGATCTTTCCTGGGTTGCTATCTAATGGAGAGGCTTACAGGCCGATCGCCGGAGAAGGCCCTGCAATCTTCCCTGGGAGCGGCCATTGGTAATTTTTTGGGTACTGTGGTAAAAATAGGTTTTGGAATAATAATTATTTATTTATCTGTTAATTGGCTCTGGCCAGATCCGGTTCCAGAACCGCAAATGAAGCCACCACCCACAATGGAAATTGTTTATGTTATATCCGCAAAATGCGGTCATAATCCTGTATGAAACCCGTTTTCCTGAAAATATTGGCAGTGTGGCCAGGGCCTGCGCCAATATGGGCTGTGAGTGGATAAGACTCGTTAATCCAGAAAGAAACAACCTGCTTCAGGCCTGGCCGCTGGCAACCCGTATTGGTCAGCCAGTTCTGAATAAAATCCGGATTTTTGATAATCTTCATGACGCTGTCAAAGATTTAACCGTTCTTTTTGGAACAAGCGCGCGTCTTGGAGAGAGAAGGAAAAGCATAACGCCCGCCCAGTTTGCCACGCTTTACCTGGAATCTGATTTTAGCAGAGGAGATTTATTTGGAATTCTTTTCGGACCTGAGGACAGGGGACTCTCCAATAAGGAATTATCCCTTTGTAAAAATATAATACATATTCCTTGCGCCCAAAAAGCGTCTTCACTCAATATTTCCCAGGCCGCGCTTATAATATTGTATGAATTATTCAAAAATACAGTAGAAAAGCCCAAAAATGATTATGCAAGGCCCGTTATAAAAATTGAGGATTTAAGCCGTCTGGAAGATGAATTAAAAGAGCTGTTGATTAATATTTCCTGTCTACCCGAAAAAAATCCGGATTACTTTTTTAGCCAGTGGCACGACATGCTCGTAAGGAGGGAAATAAGGCGCAATGAATATGACGCTTTTATGGGAATGTTCCGTCAAATAAAAAATTATTTAAAAAGACAAAATCAGGTTTAAGACCCGTCTTTAAGTGTTCTGGCAACAAAGAGAAGGCTTATGCTCTTTGCTCCTTTATCCAAAAGAACCCTGCTACATTCCGCAAGTGTGCTACCGGTTGTCATCACATCATCAACAAGCCATACGGTTTTGCCTTTAATATTTGAGCTGGCTTCAAAAACGCCCTGAATATTTTTTCTCCTTTCTTCCGCGCTTAAACCTTCCTGCGGTTTATTATTCTTAATTCGCTTAAGCATTCTACCGGAAAAATTAAATACTGATTTTCTGGATAAATGTTTAACCATTTCAAGGGATTGATTAAAGCCACGATTTTTAAGTCTGGCTTCGGACAGGGGAACAGGGATTAGTATATACGGTTTGGACAGGCATTTTGAACTTTCAAGAAGTAAATCTGCAAAAAATATTG
>CAYNKM010000100.1:0-6666 GCA_964397795.1 uncultured Desulfovibrio sp.
ATCTGGCAGGTATGAACTTCATAACAAGGGTATTGACGTATTTCTCGAAGCCATGGCCCGCGCGGACAACAACCTGCGTGGCACCAATACTTCCATTCTTATTCTATGCCTGGTCATGGGCGGACATACCGGCGTGAATCAGGCCGCCATTTCTGGCGATACCTATGCTTCCGACAATGGACAGCCCTTTATTTGCACACATCACGCATGGAATGCCCCCCAGGATCCAATTATCAATACCTGCCGCCGTCTTGGTCTCAATAACCATCCTGGCAGTATGACCAAGGTGATTTTCAATCCGGCCATGCTGGACGGCAATGACGGCTTCTTCAATATGCAGTATGAAGACATCATTGCGGCCTGCGATTTTGGCTTCTTCCCATCCTGGTATGAACCCTGGGGCTATACTCCGCAGGAATGCGCGGCCTGGTCTGTTCCCACCCTGACAACCGATTTGTCCGGCTTCGGCATGTGGGCCAGAAACGCCCAGAAGAACATGGACTCCCCCCTGGGCGTGGCTGTAATTCCCAGAAAGGGCATGAGCTTTGAGCAGACCGCCATTAATCTGCACAATTTCATTATTGAAGCGGTTAAATATTCACCAGAAATAATGTCGGATCTGCGCAGGAAAGCCCGTTCGATTGCTGAAATGACTTCCTGGAGCAATTTCTTCTCCAATTACAGGGAAGCTTTCCAGATCGCGCTGGAGAAAGCGTCCATCAGGACGGAGCAGGAAAAGGAAGATCGTGAGGGAATGCACAGGGTTCTCACGGCGACTTCTTCAGCAACACCATATCTGCGTTCAATTCTGGCTGTGGCGGAACTTCCAGCCCAGCTTTCCAGACTGCGCGAGCTTGCCTATAACCTCTGGTGGTGCTGGAATGACAAGGCAAAAACCCTGTTTATGACCCTGAATCCCTCTTTATGGGAAAAATGCCATAATCCAATCCAGATGGTCTCGCAGGCGGATCTGGAGCGTCTTGACAAGCTTGTGACCAGTCCGGATTACATGCAGCTATATTCGGAGGTCATGCAGGAATTTGACGATTATATGGCCCAGCCGCTCAAGGCCTGGAGCAAGGATCTGACTCCCGAACATCCTGTGGCCTACTTCTCGACAGAATACGGCCTGACCGAATCCGTCCCCATTTATTCTGGCGGTCTGGGCGTTCTTTCTGGCGATCATCTTAAATCAGCCTCGGACATGGCCTTGCCATTAATCGGTATTGGACTGCTTTACAAGGAAGGCTATTTCAAACAGGAGATGGATGAAAATGGCCGTCAGGTGGCGGTCTATCCGGTGAACAATTTTGCCCAGCTTCCCGTCACTCCCGTATTAAAGGAAGATGGCGAACATCTTGAAGTCCAGATTGAATTGCCGGGGCGCATCCTGTACGCGAAAGTCTGGCAGATGAAGATTGGCCGTATTGTCCTGTATCTTATGGATACGGATACAAGCAAAAACAGCGACGAAGATCGCAAGATTACTGCAAGACTATACGAGGCGAACCGCGAAATTCGTCTTTTGCAGGAAATTGTTCTTGGTATGTGCGGCGTGCGCCTGATACGCGCCCTAAATATTGTGCCAAGTGTATTCCATATGAATGAAGGTCATTCCGCCTTCCTCGTTCTGGAACGTATGCAGACTTGTATCCGCCTGGGAATGACTTATGAACAGGCTAAAGTCCGTGTCCGTTCAAACACTATTTTTACAACCCATACGCCTGTTCCCGCGGGTAACGAGTCGTTTTCAGTTGATCTGATGACCCGTTATTTCAGCAATTTCCCGCCCACCATTGATCTGGACTGGCAGAAGTTCATTGAGCTTGGCCAGATGGAAGGTGGCAATATCCATAACTTTGAAATGACCATTCTTGCCTTGCGTTTTTCCTCCTTCGCCAATGGCGTAAGCCGTTTGCATGGCGAAGTTTCAAGGCATATGTGGAACAAACTCTGGAAGTCCATACCGCTTGCGGAAACCCCCATTTATTTTGTCACCAATGGCGTGCACACTCCCTCTTACGTTGGCCAGCAGATGCATGAGCTTCTGAATCAGTATCTTGGCCCGGACTGGTTGCAGGCGGAACCGCAGGATCCGATCTGGAATAATGTTGACGCTATTCCCGACGACACCTATTGGGCGACCCGCATGACCCAGAAAGAGGAATTGCTGGATGCCCTGCGCGCATCCCTTCCCGGCTTTGTGCAAAAATATCATCTTTCCCGCAGCGATCGCGCGAAGATGGAAAACATGCTCAAGCCCGGAACCCTGCTTATCGGTTTTGCGAGACGTTTTGCCCCCTACAAGCGGGCGACCCTGCTTTTCGCCGATCCAGACAGGCTGGCGCGTATTATTAACAATCCCTTGCGTCCCGTAGCCTTTGTATTTGCCGGGAAATCCCATCCCGCTGATGAAGCCGGCATAAATATCCTGCAGGAAGTAATCCGCTATGCCCGCGATCCCCGCTTTATTGGCAAGATATTCTTTATGGAGAATTACAGCCTGGGAGTCTCCCGTCTGCTCTCACAGGGCTGTGATGTCTGGCTGAATACTCCAAGAAGACCGCATGAGGCATCCGGAACAAGCGGTATGAAATTGCCAGTCAACGGCGGTATCAACTTCAGTATCTCGGATGGCTGGTGGTGCGAAGGCTACAACAGGCAAAATGGCTGGACAATAGGCCCTGTCGTGACAATGGAATTGCCCGGCGACAATCAGAATGATTATTCCGATGCGGAAGATCTTTATACCCTGCTGGAAAATGCTGTGCTTCCGCTTTATCACGAGCTTGACAGTCATGGCCAGCCTGGAAACTGGATCGCGATGTCCAAGCGCTCCCTCAAGAGCCTGACCGCCATGTATTCCAGTAACCGCATGGTCAGGGATTATATCTATGAAGCTTATGAGCCGGCCGCCAAACGCAGGGAAGAACTTGAAGCAGACGACTGGGCTCTCTGCAAGGAGCTTGCCGAATGGCTTATCAAGCTTCCGCAGCGTTTCAGAACCGTCAAAATGGAAGAAATCAGCTTGACAGGCGCGGATGGAAATACCATGCTCTGCGGCGAACCCCTGACTGTTCGTCTCACGGTTGATTTGGGTGAAATGAAGGAAGAAGAGGTGGTGGTACAGCTGGTTATTGGCCGCACCTATGCCAATGGCAATTTCCGCGATAGACCGGATTTGCAGCGCCTGGCGCCCAGGGCGGACAAGAACGGCAACCTTGTCTATTCCACAACCTATGTTCCCAAAAAGAATGGCCCGTATCGCTACGGTATTCGCATAATGCCCATGCACAAGGGTCTGGCCAATCCTCTTGAAACAGGTCTGGTTATCTGGGGATAGCTTTCTGAATAAATAAAATAATTGGTGCGGATTCTTCTGAATTCGCGCTTTTTTTATTTACAAGTAAACAATGGAGAAATTTTGAACAAGGATAACAATCCGTTTGAAAAAGGGCTTCCCTGCGTGAGTTTAATAGGAATGCCGGGCTGTGGAAAAAGCACGATAGGATCCCTATTGGCCAAAAATATGAATTGGGCTTATATGGATACTGATTTTCTTCTTGAATCGCTATATGCCTGCAAATTGCAGCATATTGTGGATAATATGACTCAGGATGAATTCAGGGATGCGGAAGCCGATATGATACAGTCAATAAAAGCCCACAGAAGCATAATCGCCACGGGAGGAAGCGTCATATATAGGCCGGAGGCCATAAGGCATCTTAAAAATCTGGGGCCGCTTGTATATATAGAAAGCGGTCTTGACTGCCTGAAAGAGAGAATAGCGCTCAATCCTCAACGCGGAATTTCCATTAAGGAAGGACAAAGTCTGGAAGATTTGTATCAGGAACGTAAGAAATTATATGAAAAGTATGCGGATTTAATCTGCAATTCGGAAATCCTGAAGGTAGCGGAAAGCGCGGAATTTATTCAGGAAAAAGTGAAAAAGATCATTGGCCGGAAGGGGAAATATTTTCATGATTAAAAGGGGCGGTCATCAAAACCGCCCCTGATGGGAAATTAATCCTGCCAGCGTTTTCCGTCGTAGGCAATCATTTCCCGCAGATTTCTTGTTGATCTCTGGGTGCAGGGAGCGGACAGTGCGGCTTCCTTTGTCGCGCCGCGGCATTCCATAATCTCTTCCTGATAACGGATAATGCCTACATACTGTCCAGGCGTCGCGCTTGGCCTCATTTCCGTTCTTACCCTGCTGGTATCGACATCTATATAGGTGGCCACCCATTCATTGCCGCGTTTCACAACTTCCTTATGCGCCTTGTTGGGAGTGAGGGTGCGGGCCGCCTGACCAGCAATTTTCTGGCCCATGGCATCGAGCTCCTTTTTTATCTGGGCTTCTGATTTGGAACCTTTGCTGGCCTTTTTGGTGGAGGGAACAGAAGGGGGATCGGCGGGAGCATTGCTTTCTATCTGGACAGACTCACTTGCCGCGGCTGGTGAGGTGGTGACAGCGTCAGAATTGCTTGAGTCATCGCCCAAACCCAGCCATGAGCAGCCGGAAGCCATAAAAGTCAGGACCACGATCGCGGTAAACAACTTGCGCATTTATTTCTCCTTTTTAAATAAAAAATAACTTCGGAATAGAGCCAGACGTGACTGTTTCAGCGTTTAATGCGGGGCACAGGAAACAGCCGTATATTGAATTTAGACATTATATAGATAAAATCTGGAAAATTCAAACTGTTTTCCCAGAACTAAAAAAGAAAAAGGCCGGATACATGACGTATCCGGCCAGAGACTTTTAGAAGCTATTTTTATTCAAAGGATATTTCCACACGGCGGTTCATGTAACGGCCTTCTTCAGTATGGTTATCATACTTGTAAGACTTGCCGCATCCAATGGCCGTCATACGTGAGGCGGGGATACCCTGTTCTTCCAGATACTTCTTGACGGCATTGGCGCGATTCTGAGAGAGCACCTTGTTGTAGGCGTCGGAGCCAATGTAGTCGGTCCAGCCCTTCAGAATAACCTTCTGGTTGGGATTGGCCTTGATAATCTGGGCGGCCTCATTCAGGATGCCCTGGGCCTTGCTGTCAAGCGCATAGGAATTGAAGGCGAAGTGTACGCCGCGCAGAACCAGAACTTCCTCGTCCTTGCAGAAGACGGCCAGGACGAATTTTTCAACAGCCGCATCGCTGGTGGCAAGTTCAGTACCCTGTACAACGATGGAATCGGGATTCAGGGAAGCGATTTCCTTAATAATCTGCTCACCTTTCGCGTTATCGGCCAATGAGATGATATGGATTGTCAGGTCGCGATTATTCGCATAGAGCTGACGGCATACGTCAACAACATTGGCGCCGGTATTATTGTCGCCATCAGTTACCAGGATAATGGCGGAAGGTGACTGCATGCTGGAGATGAATGGTTCATATTCCTGAAAACCAGTACCCATGCCAGTCATGCGGCCAAAAATTGTAAATCCGCTCTTCAGCTTGTTGAGGCCCGCGCTCATGGCGTTGCGATCCCAGGGTCCCTGGGGAATAATCACGCCATTTGGGGAGATCGTATGCAGGCCGCCATTGTAATCCAGAGCGGGAATTGCGGCATTTACCCGATCCAGAACATTTTTGGCAACCATTATTTTATCCTGTTTCAGCTGTTTATTTTGCATCATCATGGAGCCTGAATAGTCCACGACAAAGTCAAAACTGTTAATGCGTTTGTTGCAGGAAGGAGTGGCAGCAGTGGCTGCAACTGCCAGACCCAACACCAGGGCCACCGCAAGGGCCAGGAACCGCAGAGATTTCATGATGCCTCCAGACAGTATAGCATTAAGGTTTTACCCGATATGCGGGCTTTTTTACCGCTTTTCCTTTCTTTATTGCGGTAACTTTTTATTCAATACCTAGCTTTTGTAAAAATCGCAAGCCTTATCTAGGATAATACCTGAAAATATGTTAAAAAAGGCTAAATTTTTGATAAATAAGAACATTTTCTTGAAAAAGTCTAAATTTAAATTGGTCTCAAGGGACTTTTCAGCCATTTACGGCAAGTTTGTTCAGGGGTATTTGCGCCAGAGTCGCGGTAAGATTGACAACATTGTTCATTCTGCAGGCCAGATAATATCTTGTATATTCTTCAAAAGTCAGTTTCTGGGAAAAACAGTTGTATTTTCTGTCGGGTGAGGCAAAGGGGATTGAAAGTCTCCTGCCAACACCCGGGTGAATGGGTAGCCAGAATTCATCATAGGGATGGCGGATACTGTTTGTCAGCGTTTCAGGCAATGGGTCAAAACCCAGTAATTTCAATAATGAATTTGCGGTATGGGTGAGAAGGGGCATGGCGGGATGATTTATGGTCAAAAACATCTGCCGCTTTTGCCAGTTTTCTTCAATAAGGTGAACGTACTTGATCGGAGTCTTTTCCTCCTTTTCCTTTTCCCTGGCAATAGTTTCTGACAGGACTTCATGAAAATCACAGGTCAGACCGGGATCGCATCTGTTGTACAGGTTGAGAAGCGCGGGTATGGGCAGTTTTTGCGCGAGAAGTTTTTCAAGAAAGCTGTCGGCAAATTCAATGACAGATTCGGCCTTGTACCAAAAGGGCCAGTAGCCCTTAAAAAACATATTCGGAAAGCAGATACTTTCACATGAGTCTGGCAGAAGCGAGAGCAGGTTGTCTGTCGCCTTTTCTCCCCAGCG
>CAYNKM010000101.1:0-6653 GCA_964397795.1 uncultured Desulfovibrio sp.
CAACCTCCAGCGTCGGTACATGCTGCTGGGGGTGCATGCCCACCGGAATTCCCCGGCCGTCGTCAGCGATCTCCACGCTGCCGTCTTCATGTATGGTGATGTCAACCTGCGTACAATAACCTGCCATGGCCTCGTCAATGGAATTATCCACTACTTCATAAACAAGATGGTGCAACCCGCGGGAATCTGTTGAACCAATATACATTGCCGGACGTTTCCGCACGGCTGACAAGCCTTCCAGAATTTTAATTGACGAGGCATCATAGCTATCGGTTTTATTTTCAGACATTAATGTTTTCCCTTGAACCTGTCGTTTGCATGCCAAAAATAAATTTTTTACACGCCTAAACTATAAATATTGTCTCCGCGTCACGTGACGCGGAGATAGTTTATAAATTATATAAATTAAAGGTTGCCTTCAGTGTAATATACCTTTTCATCAACCCTCATGGGCATTAAAATAACTATATAATCCTTATCCTCTGGTCCTGTCAGGCTGCATGGCCCTTCCTGGGCGGTAAATGTCATCGTGACAATTTCAGAATTAAAATGAGAAAAAATTTCAATAAGATCTTTTGTTGGAAAGGAAATGTTGCTTAATTTTCCCTTATAATCAACTTCAAGCACTTCCTGGGCTGATCCGTCCGAACCTGAAGCCTTCATAATCAATTCTTTTTCTCCCAGAGTCATATTCACTGTGGGAGTGCTTCCCTCAATGAAAAAAACAGAAAGTCTTTTCAATGCCTCAATCATTTCCTTGCGCTGGACGCTTAAGACATTTGAACCGTTGTCTCTTAAATTTGACAGAAAAATGTTGTAGTCGGGGTATTCATATTCATTACCCCGCATTATGGAGAGATTTTCAGCGCCTTTTGATCCTTTTAAAAATAAACGCTTTTCCGACAAATTCAATTCTATCTCTTCCGGTGAAAGCAATTTTTTTATATCAGACAGATATTTCTTATTAATCAAAAGACCTTTTTTGGGAAGAATATCGCATAGATCCTGATGTATAAAGGTCACCATGGCAAATTGATGGCCATTCATACCGCAAGCTTCAATTTTACCATTGGCTTGCGGCTTTAAACAAAGACAGGCCATGGCGTCCCTGGCTTCGTCATCCTCTATGCAATAGGAAATGCGATCTATAATTTCCAATAAGAGATCTCCGCTCCAGATAACCGCATTTTCTTCTGGAAATTCCGCAAATGCCTGAAACCATTCAGGACTGTAAAGAGGCAATTTATAGCGGCCTCTTTTACCCTGTTTCAGAACAAAGGAATTTTTTTCTATATCAGCAACCATTTCCATGTCGCCAGCTGGAAACTGCTGGATCAAATCAACCAGGGTGCGTCCCGCCACCCCCACAAGCCCAGGTTCTTCAACAGTAGCCTTGTATATGCCAATAAATTCCAGACTTGCGTCCGTAGTCATTATATATAAATGTTCATTTTCTGCCTTGAGCCAGATGGAACGCAAATAGGCTGCTCCGGATTTGGCTGGTATGATCATTCCAGCTTTTTTCAAACCTTCAAAGATGCTGGTTTTGCTAACCTTTACTATCATATGTTCCTCTCAAATTATCTTGAATTAAAGATTAAAATATTTGTTGAGATAATTGACCCTGTACGAATGTGCAAAACTAATCCAAATGCTTGTGATAACATAAAATTTTATTAAAAAGAATAAGTTTTTCAAATCTTTCGGGCATGGGGAAACTGACACGGCTTTTTTTGTCAATAAAAAATGGTATAAATTTGCGTCTATCTTTCCAGTTCTGTCAGTAAATTGTGCATATTCTGGTCGTTTAATCGTAATTTTTGAATCTTTTTGACCGCGTGCATTACTGTGGAATGATCTTTCCCTCCGAAAAATCTTCCTATTTCCTGAAAGGAAAGAGCCAATTTAAATCGGGCAAGATACATGGCGATTTGCCTCGCCAGAACATAATCCGGTTTACGCTTTGAACCCAGAATGTCTTCGATTCGCAAATGAAGATGTCTGGAAACGTTTTCAAGAATTTTTTGCCAGTCCACAGGTGGTTCAGAATTGTCTGGCATTAATAATTTGTCAAAATCCTGCCTTGATGGGGATCTTCCCTGGATAGTAATAAAAAATTCAATTTTTGATAAAATCCCTATAACATCTGTAAGGCGGTTTGACTGGCGAGCTATTGTGATCAGTAAACTGCGGTTTAAACCCAGTTTTTTTTCCCTATTATAATTTTCAGCAAAACGCAGACGCACATCCAAATCCGCGATCGACAAATTTAAATGCAGACCCTGCTCCATGCGTGATACCAGTCTGTCCGGTAAACGCGCGGTTTGTATATTCTCACCAGTGATAGCCGCCGCCAATCTTAAAGAGGCATTGCAAGATAACTGCTGCTTACCTGTTTTTTTTAAAGCCAGATCACATAATTCGCATATCAGATGCAGTGAAGTTGGAGAATTTTCAAGAAGTTGAAGATCATCAATAATTATTACAGATGGCAAATTTCTGGTTTGATTATCAATACAATTTAATGAATGCGCCAATAGTTTGTCAGCTGTGAAATAAAGGCAGTCTGATTGACCAAAATCCTGCCGTTTTTGATAAATGGCTTTGAGTAGATGAGTTTTTCCACTACCTGAAGAACCATAAAAAAGGATCAGATGCGGAAAATTTTCAGGAATATTTTTTAAAGCCAGGGAATGAGCCGCCTTCACCGCAAGCGAATTTTTCTCATTATAGAAAAATTTTGAAAAAAAATCCATTTCTGAATTTTCTGGAATTTTTTGGGGAAAATCATTTTTTGACGTTTCTGAAAATAATATTTTATTTGATGTTGTGGTATTGCTTTCCAACTGATTTGCAGTTTGAAACACAAGTTTTATTTCGGGATAATTTTTTTTAAGCAGGCTGGTCAGGTTTTCCTGCACATTTTTTTGAAACCATGAAAAGATGAAATGATGAAGAAAAGAAAATATAAGTTTATCTTCTTCCAATGAAATCCTTGTGGTTTTCAACCAATTGATATGACAGTTGGCGAAATTTTGGTTTAGCAAAAATATAATTTTCTGGATATTCATGTGACTGTCCCGAAAAGCCAGGATTCAAAAGATGGAGTCGTTTATTTATGCGAGTTTGTGTTCAAGGCAGGCCGGGACAGAAATTGGGAAAATATAAAAAGAATATTTTTATTCCGGATATTTCAATATGGTCTGATTTTATTCGGGCTGTTTGCCTGGATCCTGTCTGTTTTCATACAGGGCTTCAAACTCATGGAGTTTATTTACCACGAGTTTATTTAAAACCCAAAGGGCAATCAGATTTGGAAGAACCATCAAGCCGTTAAAAAGATCCGCCAGCTGCCAGACCAAATCTACATGGAGCACAGATCCTGCCAAAACAAATCCAATAACGAATAATCTGTAAATACCAACTCCCTTTCCGTTAAAAAGGAAGCGCACATTCTGGGCTCCAAAAAAGTACCAGCTTATAATTGTTGAGAAAGCAAAGAAGAAAAGGCAAATTGCCACAAAGATACTGCCAAATGAACCCATGTTCAGGCTATAGGCGGATTGGGTAAGGCGAATGCCTGTGTAGGCATCCGCGCCAAATGACAACACTCCGGATACCAGAATGACCATTCCGGTAAAAGTGATAATGACAAAGGTGGTGAAAACTCCAAAAATCGCCACCAGGCCCTGCTGACAGGGATGTGCCACTTCAGCGATGGCGTGAGCATGAGGAGTGGACCCCATGCCGGCTTCATTGGCAAAAAGTCCCCGCGCGACGCCATAACGCATGGCTTCCCTTATTGTGATGCCAATGGTTCCGCCAAATACAGCCTGGGGATCAAATGCTGAAAGGACAATTTGCCAAAGGGAAGGAACGATGGCCGACCAATTCGCCACAAGAGCGTATGTGCCCCCCAAAAGATAAAGGAAGGCCATAAAAGGCACAACTTTTTCTGTAACGCTGGCAATTCTGTTCATGCCTCCGATAAAAACCAGAGACGCCAGAAAAGCCACCATAATACCAATACTGAGCTTGTTTAGGCCCAGAGCGCTTTCGCAGGCTTCAGCAATTGTATTTGACTGAACCATGTTGCCGATAAAACCCAGGGCAATGATAATGGCGACAGCGAAAAAAACCGCGAGAGGTCTGGCTTTTTTACCCATTCCCTGGCTTATATACCAGGCCGGACCGCCTACGGCATGTCCTTCGGAATCTTTTGTCTTATAAATCTGGGCCAATACTGCTTCGGCAAAGATTGTGGCCATGCCAAAAAAGGCGGCCAGCCAAAGCCAGAAGAGCGAACCTGGTCCTCCCATAACCATGGCCGTAGCCGTTCCCGCAACATTTCCAGTACCTACCTGGGCTGCAATGGCGGTCGCCAGGGCCTGAAAGGAAGTCATGCCGCGTTTTCCCTCATTTTTTCCGAAAAAACTGGCATTTCCCAATACATATTTCAGGCTTAATCCAAATTTCCTAATCTGGACGAACCTCAGGCGGATGGTAAAAAATATTCCTGTTCCGCAAAGAAGAGGAATTAAAAAAAGTGTTCCCCAGAGAAAACTGTTTATATCAGTAATAAGGTCCGACAATTCCTGCATAAGTCAAACCTGTTTAGTCAACAGGATTACCCTGGGCGCGATATTCATTGAGCTTATTGCGTAAAGTACGGACCGATATTCCCAGAAGTTCCGCCGCCTGCGTGCGATTACCGCTTGTAGCGTACAAACCCTTGGCGATCATTATTCTCTCCATTTCATGCAGGGGAATAACGGCCCCGCCAAGAGATTCCGGCAAGGCCGTCAATTCTCCCGCTTTTTGTCCTATAATTGAGGGCGGATTTTCCCTGGAAACTTCCGGAGTGGGAGAAGGCGGCGGATTTTTGCTTTCTTCCTGCGGTTCTTCATCAAAGAGAGGCCATTCCTCATTTTCGAGAAGAAAATGAACGGGCGCTATTGGCTGTCCATTTGCCAACAGTACGGCTCTTTCCATAAGATTCTGCAGTTCCCGGACATTGCCGGGAAAAGAATATTCCTTAAGCCATAGAACCGCCTCGTCGGATATTTCCACAGGTGGCAAATCATATTCTTTTACATAAAGATTTACAAAGAATCTGGCCAATTCCACGACATCATTTCCCCTGTCTCTCAGGGAAGGAAGACGCAGGGGAATAACATTAAGACGAAAATACAAATCCTGGCGGAATTTGCCCTGCTTTACCCAGTCTTCAAGATTCCGGTTGGTCGTGGCCAATACCCTGACATCAACATTTACTGTTTCCGCTCCTCCCACCCGGTCAATTTCCCCTTCCTGAAGAACTCTCAACAATTTGGCCTGAAGGGCAAGATCCATTTCGGAAATTTCATCCAGCAGGATGGTCCCTCCGTTTGCCAGTTCAAATTTTCCCAATTTTCTGGCTATGGCTCCTGTAAAAGCGCCTTTTTCATGGCCGAAAAGTTCACTTTCAAGCAGATGTTCGGGAAGGGCAGCGCAGTTTACGGCAATAAAAGGTCCGTTCACCCGTTTGCTTTGCGAATGAAGATAGCGCGCGAACATTTCCTTGCCGGTGCCCGATTCTCCGGTAATAAGAACAGTCGCCTTGGAGGGGGCAACCTGGCGGGCCAGTTTCATTACCCTTGCAATGGCAGGATGCTGACCTACAATGGTCGGGCCGGTTTTTGATTTGTATTCCGGCTTGTGTCCCCCCAGGGTACTTGCCGGGGGAACCGGAAAAGATTGTTGCCTGGAATTGGTGGCGGCAATTATTTTTTCTGTAGATAGAGGTTCCAGCCAGTAATCGGCCGCTCCAAGAGAAAGAAATTTTTCTGCTTCTTCAGGATTTCCCTTGTCATTAATTATAATTATAGAAGGAAAGGAGGGATTTTCCCTGGCAGTTTTAAGAAGTTCTTCTGCCTGAAAACCTGGAAGATTTGGCCTTGCAAATATTATTCGCGGAGGAGCCTTTTTTAGAGCCATGGCTACCCCTTTCATATTTTCAGCAAGACTCACTTCAAAGCCCTCGTCTTTCAAGGGCTGAAAAATTGGGGTAACCGCCTGGGGAGGCGCAAGAAATAACAAACGACGTTCCGACATGAGTTTTTGTAACTTTTCAGTAGTTTGATTGCAAGGAAGTCACATAGGCAACTTTACGAAAAATTTAAAAAAAGATAAACTATTTTACATGACAAAAAGTCGTTCCATACTTATCATACCTCTCCTGATCAATTTACTTGCCGTTCTTTTTTGCCTTTGGACAGCCCTGGGCAATGATGTGAATATTTGCGTTACCACCGGCTGCTCTCTCTATCGTGATTTTACTGTTTTTGGCGTTTCGCTTTGGTGGTACGGTACAGGCGCTTTTTCCCTGCTCGCAATTTGCGCGCTTTTTGGTTTTGCCACTGCGGGAAGAAAGCTTGCGGCCCTCTTTCTTTTTGGGGACATTTGTCTTTTGTTTCTGATGATGCTTACAGCGCCTTGCGTAAGCTGTCTTGTGGTGGCCATATTCTTCTGCGTCTCCTATATTTTTTTCAGAAATGCCTCTTTTCTTTCTTCCCAAAACAGAACAGAAGAAAAAGCGGGCAGATCCCTGCTGGCCTTGTGCTGGCTTTTTTTATTTGTAATTAATGCGGGCAGCGTTGTCAGATCCCAGATGG
>CAYNKM010000102.1:0-6608 GCA_964397795.1 uncultured Desulfovibrio sp.
ATCCGTAAGCAGCACGGCTGCCAACGGCTACGCAGACCCGCAAGGGGTACGCCGTATCCGTAACCAGCACGGCTGCCAACGGCTACGCAGACCCGCAAGGGGTACACCGTATCCGTAAGCGGCAAAGCCTCCAACGGCTACGCAGACCTCTTTTTCAAAAAACTTTAATTTTTACAAGATATAACTTAAAGAATTGGGCTTTATTAAACTTTCTTTGCCATCAATAGATGATTATAACACAGCAAAATTTTAAATATCATTAAAATATCCGGCGCGGTTTTTTTTGACGCGGGACTTCAGTAAAAAGGGGGATCTATTAAAGACCCCCCTTTATTCATGCCAAAGCGATTTAGGATCTACATGCTTTTGGCCACCATCCTGATCAGGCGCAATAGCTGATTTGTAAATCCCGCCTCATTATCATACCAGACCAAAAGCTTGACCATGGTTCCGTTTAATACCTGCGTTGAAAGAGCGTCCACAACCCCGCCGTAGGTTGATCCGACATAATCTATGGAGACAAGGGGTTCTTCCGAATAACCCATGTTTTCTTTCATTTCTCCCATGCTTGCCTCTTTCAGGGCGGAATTAACCATGCCAGGATCGCATGGTTTTTCCACCTCGCAAGTGAGATCAACAAGAGAGCAATCAAAGGTGGGGACCCTTATGCTCATGCCATTGATTAATCCCTCAACTTCCGGAAGCACAAGACCTACCGCCTTGGCTGCCCCTGTGCTGGAGGGAATTAAATTGATGCCGGCGGTTCTCCCCCTTCGCCAATCCTTGCATGTTCCGTCAAGAATACGCTGGCTCATGGTATAGGCATGGACCGTGGTCATCATCCCGTGTACAAATCCAAAATTTCTCTGGATTACCTTTACAGGAGGCGCCAGGCAATTTGTTGTGCAGGAAGCTGCCGAAATGATTTCATCTGTTTCGGGATTATATGTATTCTGGTTCACACCCATGACAATCGTGGCGTCAACGCCCTTGCCGGGAGCGGAAATGATTACTTTTTTTGCTCCGCATTCCAGATGACGGGCAAGACCAATACGATCCTTGATCTTTCCCGTAGTTTCAATAACAAGATCAACGCCCAGCTCCTTCCATTGCCACTCGCCCATGCCGCAGCGGGTAACTGTAATATGGCGGCCATCCACTATTAATCCGTTTTCGTCAAAGCTGACTTCGCCAGGGTAAATTCCGTATGTGGAATTATATTTAAGAAGATAGGCGAGATTTCCGTTATCGCCGCGGGCATTTATGGCTGAAAATATTATGTCATCATCCTTGGCCATAAGGCGCAGAAGATGGCGGCCAATCCGTCCAAAACCATTTATTCCAAGTCTTATGGCCATTTAGCCTCCGCAGGGTTGGAAGTTCATAAATTATTTGATTGTCATTTTCTAGGAAACATAGCTGGCGGCCATTCCTGAAGAGCCCATCACATCATGGATCTTGTGCGCCACCATATTTTTAACCGCCTCGCGGGCCGGGGCCAGATAGGAGCGGGGATCGAACTGTTCCGGATGTTCCGCAAAGAACTGTCTGATTGTCGCCGTAAGGGCCAGTCTTATATCCGTGTCCACATTTATCTTGCATACGCCCATTGCGGCGGCTTCCCTGAGCATCTGTTCCGGCACGCCTTTCGCGCCCCCCACTTTTCCGCCATATTTATTGCAAAGTTCGACAAACTCCTGCGGAACGCTTGACGCGCCGTGCAAAACCAGGGGATAACCCGGCAATTTGGCGGTAATGGCTTCAAGCCTTGGGAAATCCAGTTTGGCCTCTCCCTTGAATTTATAGGCGCCATGACTTGTGCCGATTGCGACAGCCAGGGAGTCACAGCCTGTGCGGTTTACAAAATCAACGGCCTGATCAGGATCGGTATAAACATGTTCGGCAGACTGGACGTGTTCTTCCACTCCCGCCAGCTTGCCAAGCTCCGCCTCGACCCAGACGCCGCGCGTGTGGGCGTAGTCAACCACTTTTTTTGTCAGGGCGACATTTTCCTCATAAGGAAGGTGCGACCCATCAATCATGACGGAAGTAAATCCGCCGTCTATGCAATCCTTGCACATTTCAAATGTGGGTCCGTGATCCAGGTGAACCACAACAGGAATCCCCGGATCCTGCTCAAGGGCCGCCTCTACCAGCTTCATGATATAGACCTGGCCGGCATACTTTCTGGCGCCCGCAGAAACCTGCAGAATAACGGGAGACTTTTCCTCGACAGCGGCCCAGATAATGCCCTGGATGATTTCCATGTTGTTCACATTAAAAGCGCCAATGGCATAGTGACCCTCATAGGCTTTCTTAAACATGTCCTTTGGTCCTACAAGCGGCATAATTCCTCCTTGATGCAGCTGGCATCCGCCGGTATTTCCGGTCTGGTTCTTGATTTAAAATCTGGTTCTATCCTGAAAGCGAACTGATTGATGAAAATTTTAACACAGTATGCCTGAAAGCGCAAAGGCAATATGATAAGCTTTCACCCGGATTTAAAAATAAAATACATTTAAACCGGATCTTATAAATATGTTTGAATTTATTTTTATTTCCGCTTAAGTTGTCTATTGAACTGTTTCCTGTTATTTTTATATTTCAAATAAAGTCCAAATATAACATGACATTCCGATCTTCTTTAGGATCAATAAAGCTGGTGGTTTTTATAAATTCATGCATATTTCCGAAGGAGTCCTTTCAGGCCCGGTACTGATATGTGGAGCGGCCCTGGCATGTCTGGGAGTATATAAAGGGCTGAAAATGGCGGACAGGGAAAATCTGCTTTTATGCGGCGTGCTGTCTTCCGCTTTCTTTGTGGCTTCGCTCATCCATGTCCCAATAGGTCCGGGCAACGCCCATCTGGTTCTCAACGGACTTCTTGGCGTTTTCCTCGGCTGGATGTCTTTTCCCGCCATATTGCTGGCGCTCTTCTTCCAGGCTGTTCTTTTTCAATACGGGGGAATGACCACTCTGGGCATCAATACTTTTACAATGGCGTTTTCCGCTGTCCTTTCCGGTTATCTGTTCCGTTTTCTGGTTTCCAAAATTCCCGGCAGAAGTGGAATCCTGTTGGGCTCCTTTTGCGCTGGCTTCTCTGGCGTTATTTTGTCGGCCTTGCTGACCGCCCTTGCGCTTGCGTTTACAGCGGAGGGTTTCAGGACGGCGGCCTGGCTGCTTCTGGCTGCCCATATCCCCATAATGATTGTGGAGGGTCTGATCACCATGGCGACAGTCAGTTTTATCGCCAGGGTCAGTCCCGATATTCTCTGGCCTGGAGGCCATAAACCTCAACCTCAAAGGAATCCTGTATGAAAACAGTATCCCGCCTTGGCACTTTCTTGATGCTTCTTTGCCTGATGTGCCTGCTTCCACAGATTTCCCAGGCTCACAGGCTTGATGTTCATGCCTGGCTTGAAGGAAACCAAATCGTTATTGAAAGTGGTTTCGGCCTTGATCATCCCGCCCGAAACGCCCTGATCCGTATAGTTGATTCAGACACCGGACAGGTTCTTGCCCAGGGACAAACCAGCAATCATGGTATTTTTACCTTTCCTGTTCCCAAAGTCATACAGCAGGGGCATGGATTAAGTATTGAAATTGACGCCGGCCAGGGACACTATACAGACTGGAGAATAGACGCGGCAGAACTTTACGCGGCGGCTTCACTGACCGCCGGTTTTGACCAGGACGCTATTGACGCCGCAAGGGAACAGAACGCCCGCCAGAACCAGGCCGCTCCGGATATGTCACAGCCGCAGGGATCCTATCAGATTCCTTCCCATGAAAATCTTGCCCAGATGTCCCAGCCCGCTCCTGTCCCCACGCAATCCCATCCGCAGGCAGCCCGGAACCTGCCCGTTCCCAGCGATAACCCGCTGGCTTCAGGCAGAACCGGAATTATTGAAAAAGCCATGGAAAATCAGCAGCACCGCGCCGAGATCGAAGGTCATTCCAATTACGGAAGCGGCCCGACCATTGCGAATGTGATTGGCGGCCTGGGCTGGATTATCGGACTTGTGGGAATTTTCCTTTACTGGCGCGCGCGCAAGGATCTGGCCAAAAGGAGAGAAGAAGATTAATTGGGGGAGGAACAGGAGAAGATAAAATATGACAGGCTGGATGCCAGAAGCTATCTTATCTGCGCATTCGCTTTTTCTCTTGTTACAGCCTGCGTTGACACGTTATCGGCAGCACTTATGGCCCTTATGATAAGCTTGTGCGTCCTGCCGTTTGTCTGGAAAAAACGGCTTTCCATAGTCAGGCGTCTATGGACTGCCAATGTGTTCATCCTGTTCCTCTGGCTGATTACTCCATTCACCACGCAAGGAGAAACCGTTTGGCAATGGGGGATCCTGCATATAAGCCGCGAAGGCCTGAATCTGGCAATGCTGGTCACAGTAAAGGCAAATGCCCTGGCAATTATTTTCCTCTCGCTTTCGGCATCCCTGCCTATCTCCTCAATGGGCGCCGCCCTTGATCGCCTGCGTTGTCCTGCCAGATTGATCTGGCTTTTTATTCTTATGGAGAGGAATATCCATACCCTGCAGAAAGAATGGAACAGTTTGTGGGATGCCGCCCGTCTGCGTTCTTTCCGCCCACGCGCCAACATGCGTACCTATCGCACAATGGGCTCCCTTCTGGGCCTGTTTCTGATCAGGTCAATACAAAGAGCCCGTATCCTCCATGAAGCCCTGCTTCTCAAGGGTTTTAATGGCGGATTGCCTTATACGGACAAGTCCAGCTTCCACTCGGGCGATTATGTTTTCTGGTTGTGCTGCCTATTATCCATCCTGGCCATTCTTCTTGCCGAATACGGATTTTTATATGAGTGGATCCGAATTTAAAAAGGAGGAAAGTCATTCTGACCCCGAGGCCCACAACCATGCAGGGGCAATCTTCAGCGTCCACAACCTTTCTTTTTCCTATACTCCAGAACGCAAGGTTCTGGATAACATAAACCTCACGCTTTACCCGGGGGAAAGCATAGGTATTTCCGGTCTCAACGGCGCCGGAAAAACCACGCTTTTCCGCTGCATAAGCGGCTTGAATACGGCGGATTCGGGAGAAATACGCCTTGCTTCAAAAGTTATGCGTTCGGAAAAAGATTTTTGCGAATTAAGGCGAAATGTTGGATATGTGCTTCAAAACGCGGAAGATCAAATTTTTTTTCCTGTCGTTCTGGAAGATGTGACCTTTGGACCGCTTAATCTCGGTTTTTCTGCTGAAGAAGCAAAAAAACAGGCGCTTGACAGCCTGGAGATGGTCGGTCTAGGCGGCTATGAGAACAGACTAAGCTATAAACTGTCCGGTGGGGAAAAACATCTGCTCGCGCTGGCTTCAATTCTGGCAATGCGGCCTCGCGCCCTTCTGCTTGACGAACCTTTGACCGGTCTTGACGAAACTGGCCAGGATCGCGTCATGAATATACTGGCTTCCCTGGATTGCGCCAAATTGGTTATCGCGCATGATCAAAGGTTTTTGAACAGCTTATGCTCAAAACAGCTCGTTTTAAAAAACGGCTCTCTTTCTCCCCTGTTATAAAAATCAATAAAAGGAGATAAAAATGCGGGAAAAAGTTTTATTCGTTGTCACAAGTCATAACAAACTGGGCAATACGGGCAAACCTACAGGATACTTTCTTTCTGAAGTTACGCATCCCTGGAGCGTTCTTTCCGAGCAGTTCGACATAGATGTGGTAAGTCCAAAAGGCGGCAAGCCTCCTGTCGAGGGCATGGATCTGAAGGATCCAATCAATAAAAAATACTGGGATGATCCGGCATGGCAAGAAAAAATGGCCAACACCATGAAACCGGAGGACGTCAATCCGGATGATTATAAAGGCATCTTTTATGCCGGCGGACACGGAGTCATGTGGGATTTTCCAGATAATAAGGAAATCGCGAATATTTGCTCCCGTATATATGAAAACGGAGGCATTGTGGCCGCGGTCTGTCATGGTCCGGCGGGGCTTCTCAATGTCAAACTGTCAGATGGAAAACGCCTGATTAAAAGCAAAAAGGTGAACAGCTTTACAAATGAGGAGGAGAAAGCCAACAAGACTGCAGAAGATGTGCCGTTTCTACTTCAGACGGCGCTGGAAGAAAAAGGCGCAAATTATGAACATGCGGAAAAATGGAGCGATTTTGCCATTGTGGACGGCAGACTCGTGACCGGCCAGAATCCCATGTCCGCCAAAAAAGTTGGCAAGCTTATGCTGGATCTTTTGAATAACCTGGAATAGCAGCTTGATTTTTACTTTTTAGTCACCTCATGATTAGCCAGAAACAGGATTTCTGGCTTTTCTTTTTATTAAATAATCTGGAACATTCTTATCCGCTTTTAAACTGAAGCAATTCTTCCCTGTCCATGAAGGCATTATAGGGTATGTCGTCAATTTACAAATAGGATTATACGCATACTTTCTTTCTACCACTACGGGAGGAAGGATGACTCCACACATCGCCGCCATGATATTTCTGATGAACTATGGGAGAATTTGAAGCCTCATCTGCCTGGTCGGGAAGGAGTCAGGGGAGTAACTGCAAGAGATAATCACCTCTTTATCAACGCCATCGTTTGGATTTTAAGAACAGGCTCACCGT
>CAYNKM010000103.1:0-4606 GCA_964397795.1 uncultured Desulfovibrio sp.
GCCAGTTCCAGAGGGAAAAAATCGGTTATCCTGACTTTTCTGCAGCTTATACAGTTCGTCATAATTTGTGCATTTCAAGCTGTGCCCGCTGTTTTTCTCTATCGGATTCCATGTTTCCACATATCCTCTGGCTACTTCCTCATCCAGTGATCCGCCGTCAGATGCAACTATACCCACCAGACATCCTGGCTTGATAATGCTCGACAGGTATCCTTGCGATGTTCTATCATTCTTGGCCGTAAATGAGGATCGGACAGAAAGCTCATTCTCATTCTCTTCCCAGCCGAGATTCTGGATAAAATCCTTGATATTGTACTGAGTGCCTTTCTCGTCCATAACCACCACACGGTATCTGATTTTTGACAAATCAATCATAGCAGCCTCCTATCCTGGTATTGTCAGAACCGTACCCGGCCATATCCAATGCCCATGATCGGAACTGCTCTTCCCGTGTGCCTTTGCCGCCGCTTCAATCGTGCCAGCGTTTGCATCATAAATCTGCGTCCATTTGGAACCGCTACCTAACTTCTTTGATGCAATCCCCCAAAGAGTGTCACCGCTTACCACCGTATAAGAACCACCGGATGAACTGGCGCCTCCGGAATCGTTCCTCGGCTTTGTTTTCTTCACAAAAGCGGCAATTTTCAGCTCATTCGTGGTGTATATCTGCAGTGGTTTTTTCTGCACAAAAGTTATGGAATACTCAACATTTCCATAGGCACCGACCGGTCTCGGCTGGAATGAGGAAATCGTGACATCCACGTTAATCCATGTTTCCGTCACGATCAGATTCAAAACCGTCTCATTCTTCATAAAGTCATACAGGATTTTTACACACTCATTCGGTTCCTGCCAGCTTGATGTCTTGACGATTGCCTCTTTTCTCTTCGACTTTCCAAAAAACACCCCATCCCATGAAAACTCTGCAACATCCGTTCCCTTCGGAACTTTTACGGTACCTTGGGATATGATGTCAAAACTCTGATACTTTGCCCCATACTTACCCTGTACTTTTTCCGGCAATGCCGGAAACGTAAACTTTGAACCGCTCCCGGCAGGAATCAATCTAATATCCAACGTCTACGCCTCCTTCAATGGCATATTGGAAAATACTTCGCTCAGGTTAACTGCTATTTCTCCGCCCAGTTCGTCAGCCATTTCCTTCAAATGCCGTCTGATTACCTGCATGATATCCTCCTCACTCTGTCCGTTGCCACTGCTGATAACAAACTCAGGCTGTAAACTGACCTGAACCTGTACCGGTGCCATGCCGGAACTATTTTCTCTTTCCGCAGATACAGGCTCGTATGTTGGTGCTGTTTGCCCATTGTAATTGTCCTCTGAGGTTTCATTATAGGCTGTGGCTACATTCCTATTTGCCTCAGTGAATAAATTATAGTCTGTCGCATTATCGCTTAGATTTGAGCCTCCTACAAAACCTCCATCCGCATGGGCAGACACGCCTAATGCGACTCCCGCCTGCTGGTACAAGTCCAGCGCCCTTGCCCTGCGGCTCGGATTCGTCGGAATAACAAACTCCCCATAGCCTTCCTCTGCCAGCCAGGACAGCTGCGGGCCTCCGCTAACATATCCGCCTGTCGCAAACCTCCTGCCTCCGCCGCCATGATTCGCACCACTTGTACTCGTATGACTGCTCCATCCACTTCTGCTGTCAACATCAGGCAACGCCCAGTTATAGTTTGGCGTCAAATTCACCGTTGGGCTTATCGAAAACGGACTTGTGATAGCCGTATCAAGTGATGTCTGCAGACTGCTCCGCAAAACCGGGGAATAACTCAGTAGGCTTTCTGACGCTCCTGTATTAAGGGAGTCGCCAAATGCTGTGCCCGCCGTCTGCCACTCCGTTACAAGCTGCTCATAATACTCATTCGAGATCGGGCCGTACTGTGACATTATAGACGAAAAATCAAACTCACCAATGGAATCACTCATATACTTCTCCATGAACGAGCTTAGCATCCCTTCGTTCTTGCTGTTTTCCAATGCGCTCCGGATAAGTTCTACCTGCTGGTTGATGTATTCCTCATAATCCTTTCCGTACATAGCCGCCCAATTCGGGAGTTCCATATCAATCTGATTAATCCCGCCGTCCAGCATAATGACTCCTGCATCCTTCAATATATCTTTCAGCTGATTGTTCGTCAAAGAATCCCAGTCAATTGCCGCCTTAATCTCCTCTGCCGTAGGAATCTGGCTCTTGAAATCCTGTATAATGCTTTCCTTTGTTCCTTCCGGCACCGCAAGCGCTGTTTGGATCAGCTCCGTTGCAATCGTTGTCTGCTCTGCCGTATCGAGACTCAGTTTGTCGAGGCCCATCCAGCTTATCACATCCGCCGTCGTCCACGATTTTACATCCGGATGTGCCAGTAATGCGCTGTTCAGAGCTGCTGTCAGCTTCTCCGTTGTGGAACCCTCAATATCCGGCATGATTCTGGATAGTTCCGAATCCCATGCTGTAGCAATACTGTCCAGATTAAAGGTGCTTACCCTTGCGCTCAGTTCGTTTATCTGCGCATAGTACCCATCTGTTGCCTCTTTAACTGCACTGTCGTACTCTTCCTGGGTAATTGCCCCATCTGCCAGTTGCAAATTCAGATTGGTAAGCGTCAATGTAAGAGCGCTCTCATACTGTTCGGATGCAGACGCCATATTAGCCTGAAGCTCTTCCTGCAGGGCGTTAAAACTATCCATATCCAAGGCTGCGCCATTGTACTTAATCTTCAATGCCTGTAGTTCCGCATCCGTCTTAGCCTCTGTCAGTTTGCTGGTAATTGCCGCAATCTGTTCCTGCAGGCTTTCCAGCTCCGCCGCCTCGTCCAGCGTAATCACGCTATCTTCCAGCGCAATATTCATTGCATCTTTCAGCTGAGTACCTAAATCCTCAACCTGGGCCTTTAGACCACCATAATAACTATCCAGCCCGGAAGTATCTGCCTCTCCGCCTGTCAGAAGTTTTAATGCTACGGTAGCCTCGTAATGGTTATCATCAATAAATGTCTGCGCATTGCTGATGAAATTCTCAATCGCTCCCTTGTAGCCGTCTTTGTCAGTCTCGGACAATTCCATGCCAAGACCTACCTTCCAATTCTCCTTTTTCAGAGAAACGACTGAGGACTGCAGATTATTAAGCGCTGCGTTTGTTTCTGCCGTAGCCTGTGCGAACTCCGTCAGTTCCTCAGCCATATCGGCAAAGGTAATTTCGCTTGCAACCTTCTTGACTTCTGCCAGTGACAGGGAAATATCTCCAAACGCCTTCTTGGCCACATTTGCACATTCCTCCTGGAACATCTTTGCAAACTGTTCTGCAGAGACTTCGGAATCATTCATTGCCTGCGTCAATGCCTCATTCTTAAACTTGACATCTTCGATTGCCAGCCCTGTAGCCTGAAATACTTTCTGAGCCTTTTCTGCCTCCTTCTGCATTTCCTCTACATTTTCCTGATATTCCTCCTTAACCTTGTTTCCCTTGATCCATCCGGCTATACCGCCGACACCGGCGCCAATCAAAGCTCCTACTGCCGTTCCAATTCCCGGAATGATAGAGCCAATCGCCGCACCTGCTGCAGCACCCGCCGCAACGCCGCCGGCTTTCCAAGCGGCTGATTCTCCGTATGCTTTCTTTTCGTCTGCATCATCAGACTTTATTGCTTTGTATGCGTCCAGCGCACTGCTTATCAGCGTAGCTCCTGCCGCAATCGCACCAGCACCAGCTCCTAATCCTGTCGCCGCCAATGCGCCCGTACTCATAGATGCACCGCCTGCCAGATTTCCTGCGCCTAGATTGATAGCCAGCATTGCAGACTTTCCGAGTAATCCGGTACCCGCTGCCGCTGAACCGAGGAATGAACCCATCAGGGAAGTGCCGGTTGCCGCATTGGTACCGAACAATCCCTTGCCAATACTTGCCGCTCCCCTTCCCATGCTGATAAACGGTGTTGCAATCTTACTGAGCATAACAGCTGACAGAACCGAGGACAAATCTGCAGACTCCCCTCCCGGAAGTAATTTCCCGGCTCTGGATAGCAGATTTTTGAATCCATCCCACAGCTTTGCCGATACTGCCTCAAAATCAAACCCCTCAGAAAAGCCCTTTGCAAACGAGGCTCCGATACTCACTCCCTCGTCTAAAGTCTCTCCAATGTCAATTCCAAGCAAGGTCATAATACCTACCTTCAAGCCAGTACCAATTCCTTCTCCAATATCCTGTGCAAAATCAGCAAACTTTGCCTTTCCTGTACTGCTCCACCACTCAGCAAAAGGCTCTGCAATAAATTCATCCCAGGCAATCTTTACCTTGCCAAAGAAATCCGCGTCCTGCCATTCCTTCGTATCTGATATTTCAGCGAATTTTCTCTGCATCCGGTCAACTTTCGTGTCAACCCAATCCATCAGTTCATCTAACCCCTGCTCTACTGCAGGCATCTGGTCGGTAAGCCAGTCTGCAAGGCCTCTCACATAGGGGGATAGCCTTTCGCCAAAAGAGATTTTCACTCCATCCACGGCACTTTGCAACAATGTGATGGATCCTTGTAGATTATCCATCATCGTTGCCGACATATTTGCCGCTGCGCCATCTGCATGGTTG
>CAYNKM010000103.1:4616-6596 GCA_964397795.1 uncultured Desulfovibrio sp.
ATCGCCAACAAGCCTTTCTGTGCCTGGGTACCGGCTATCGTATTTGCCAGATTGGATTTCTGCTCTGCCGTCATGCCCGCAGTAGCTTTCCTCAGTTCTCCCATCACATCTGACAGATCCCTTGCGTTTCCCTCGGATGTAAAAAACTCAATCCCTAAATCAGACATTGCATCCGCCGCACCGTTGGTATTGGTGGAAAGTCTGGTAAAGATTGAGTTCAGCGTTGTACCTGCCATTGTCGCCTTTATACCAGTATTTGCCATAAGCCCGGTCATTAAGGCAACATCTTCTATGGAATAGCCTAAAGCCCCAGCCATAGAACCAGCATATTTGAAGGTTTCACCCATTCCGGAAACCGTTGTATTCGCATTTGATGCCGCTGCCGCCAGCACATCTGAGAACCGACCCGCATCTGCTGCTTTCATGTTGAAAGCCGTCAAAGCGTCAGTAACAATATCTGATGTGGTAGCCAAATCCTCACCGGATGCAGCCGCAAGGCTTAATATGCCCTCTATACCATTGAGCATATCTTCTGTTTTCCATCCCGCCATAGCCATATAATTAAACGCTTCTGCTGACTCCTGGGCCGTGAATTTCGTCGTAGCCCCCATTTCCTTTGCTTTATTCGTCAGCCTCGTCAGTTCTGAGCCAGTGGCTCCGCTTATGGCCTGGACCTGTGACATAGCAGCCTCGAAATCCTTATAGGTTTCTATCGTATCTTTCAAACCTATACTGACTCCGAGGACTGCTCCCACTTGAAAGACAGGATTTTTCAACAGGTTTATAATCCCTCTCACGGGGGAGGTAATGAAATCAACCGCCCGCATTGTGACGCTCCATGTTTTCCCTGCAAAACTTCTTAGCCCATTGCCGAGTGTGGAAACAATCGGAGAAATCCTGTCTTTAGCCTCTAACAGTATCTCATACTTTTCTTTAGCCCAGCTTGCAAGGCTCTTTTCTGTTTTCTGAGCCTGTTTGTCAAACTGAGTAACGGTGGAATTGGCTTTCTTTGCGGCACTGTTGGCGCCCTCTGCTGCCTTTTCCATCCGTTCAAAATTCTTCGTGACATTAGACAGCTCCGGATCGGTGTTGTCTATCGTCTCAATAGGAATCTCGATTCTAAGAGTCTCAGCCATTATCATTCCCTCCTTTCCGTGATTCTAAGGTTATTCTCATGGAGGCAAGCATAAACGCCTGCACTCCCTTTGGTTTCTCATAAAATTCATCCGGAGTTATGCCTGTTGTCTGGAAAATGTGATGCAACAGGCATAATTTTCCTCCGGCTTCAATCAGTTTTTTGCCACTTCCTCCAGATTGGCCTCGTAACCACTGAGCTTGTCGATTGCCTCCAGGATTTTATCCTTCTCACCAGCTTTCAGCGTGTACTCGATTACATCCAGGCCGCTCATAATCTGGTAGCCCCTTTCCTCCAGAGCTTTCCATACCTTCTTGTTGTCCCACAGATTCTCTCTGTCTGCGTCCACCGTTGCCTTGTGGATAATTGCAGACTGGTACTTGATACGGTCCGTGTCCTCCGGCATCTTCATCCCCATCTGCTTATTTCGTACATACTTCGTGTACTTCTTGCGGCACTTGTCGTATTCCTCGGAACCGAGGGGCCTGATCTCGAATGCAAAATACAGTCTGCCATCCCGGATAATCTCAATCCTCTGGCGTTCTTCCGTTGCAAAACCAGCTGCAGCGATCAATCCCTGGATGAAATCCTCTTCATTCGCCCGGATGATTTCCTTTGTTTCTTCCTCGCTGGTTTCAATTACTGCTTCATTCTGTGCTGAGGCTTTCTCCGTATTGCCTGCGCCTATCGTTACACCTTTCTTTAACTCGTTAGCCATAATTGCTTTCCTCCTTAATTTTCAAAATTTAAGAGAGAGGCTGGCCTGCCTCTCCCCGATTGATGATCGATGCTGTTACGCCCTGTCTACTGTCAATAATGACTGCAGCTTCGGCGGTCTGTTCACA